>CAZSAX010000201.1:0-1517 GCA_964605075.1 uncultured Oscillospiraceae bacterium | reverse complement strand
GCACCCTCGGGGGAGGAAGCGGTGAGGATGGGGGTGGTGATCTCCAGGAAGCCCTGCTCCGTCATGGACTGGCGCAGCGCCGCCACCACATTGCAGCGCAGGATGATGTTATTCTTCACGGCGGGGTTGCGCAGGTCCAGGTAACGGTGGCGCAGGCGGGCGGTCTCGTCTGCCTCCCGGCTGCGGTTGATTTCAAAGGGCAGCTCGTTATAGTGGCAGCGGCCCAGCACTTCCACGCCGGCGGGCACCACCTCGATATCGCCGGTGGCCTGCTTGGGGTTTTTGCTGTCGCGCTCGCGGACCGTGCCGTTAACGGCGATGGTGCTTTCCTTGGTGATGCCCCGGAACACCTTCATCATCTCTTCGGTCTCGATAACGATCTGGGTGGTTCCGTAGAAGTCCCGGAGCACGGCGAAGCCAAGGCTTGCGCCCACTTCCCGCAGATTTTCCATCCAGCCGCACACGCGCACGCTCTGGCCCACATGCTCCATGCGGAGCTCGCCGCAGGTATGAGTTCTGTTCTGTGTCATTCCTTTATCTCCTTTACGGGCTTTGCCGTCATAATCGTCTGTTGGCGGATGATCTCCGCCGCCTCATCGGCCCGGAGGCTCTGCTGCTCGCCGGAGCGCAGGTCTTTGAGGGAAACCAGGCCCGCCTCGGCTTCGTTGGAGCCGATGACCACCGCGAAGGGCACGCCCAGCTTATCGGCATAGGCGAACTTGGCCTTGACCTTTTTGGGCTCGGTGTAAACCTGGGTGCGGACCCCCGCCTGACGCAGGACGGTTGCCACGGAGGCGGCATAGCCCAGCACATCCCCCATAGGAATCACCAGAGCGTCGCAGGGGGCCTGGGCGGTCTCGGGATTGAGAAGGCCCTGCTCCTGCAAAACATAGAAAAGCCGGGTCACGCCGATGGAAACGCCCACGCCGGGGAGCTTTTTGTCCGTGTAATAGCCGGCCAGGTTGTCATAGCGGCCGCCGGAGCAGACGCTGCCCAGCTCCGGATAGTCCAGAAGGGTGGTTTCATACACCGTGCCGGTGTAGTAATCCAGGCCCCGGGCAATGGTGAGATCCAGCTTCCATTTATCCTCGGGCACGCCGAAGCCGGCCAGAAGCCCGGTGACGGTCTCCAGCTCCTTCAGACCCTCGTCCAGGATCTCGTTTTTCCCCCGCAGGGCGTAGGGATCGCCGGATTCGATCACATCCAGCAGCGCCTCCACATCCTGGGCGGAAACGGCAAAATCGGTGGTGAGGATGTGGGCCACCTTCTCCCGGCCGATCTTCTCCAGCTTGTCGATGCTCTGCATGACCCCGGAAGCGTTCTCCGCCAGACCGAAATGGGCAAAGAGGCCGTTTAAAACCTTGCGGTTGTTGATGCGGATGACAAAGCGCTCGATCCCCAGCCGCCGGAACACCTCGCAGATGACCGCGGGCATTTCCGCTTCGTTCGACACATCCAGGGCGCCGTCGCCGATGACGTCGATGTCCGCCTGATAGAACTCCCGGAAGCGGCCCCGC
>CAZSAX010000200.1:0-1552 GCA_964605075.1 uncultured Oscillospiraceae bacterium | reverse complement strand
CCCGCCAGCACCATCTGCACAATGTCCACGGTCTCCCGGTCCGTGACCCGAAGGCCCTCCCGGAACACGCTTTCCTTACCCATTTTCTTCATGGTCTCGCTGATCTCCGGGCCGCCGCCATGGATGAGCACCACCCGCACGCCGATGAGCCACAGCAGCACGATGTCCTCCATGACCTGCTGTTTCAGGCTCTCATCGATCATGGCGTTGCCGCCGTATTTCACCACGACGGTCTTGCCGCTGTATTTTTTGATGTACGGCAGGGCGGCGGTCAAAACCTCCGCTCTGTCGGCATTGGAAAACTCCTGCATTTTCTCACCCCTCAGGTACGGTAATCGCCGTTGATCTTCACATAGTCATAGGTCAGATCGCAGCCCCAGGCCGAAGCGCCCCAGGGACCGCTGCCCAGACTCACCAGGATCTCGATCTCCTTTTCCATAAGCACGGCCTTGGCCTTCTCCTCGGAGAAGGGCAGCCCGGCGCCGTCCCGGCAGACCTCCACAGTGCCGGCGGAAGAGCGGAACGAAACGCCGATCTTCGTCACATCCACCGTCGCCCCGCTGTATCCGATGGCGCACAGGACCCGGCCCCAGTTGGCGTCGGCGCCGAACATGGCAGCCTTCAGAAGGCTGGAGCAGATGACGCTCTTGGCGCAAATCCGGGCGGTGGACTCATCCTCCGCACCGCTGACGATGCATTCCAGCAGCTTCGTGGCGCCTTCGCCGTCCCCGGCAATGCAGCGGCAGAGGTGGATGGTGATGGTGTTGAGGGCCTTCATGAAAACGGCAAAATCCTCGTCCTCGGTCCGGATCTCGGCATTGCCGGCCCGGCCGTTGGCCAGAATCGCCACCATGTCGTTGGTGGAGGTATCGCCGTCGATGCTGAGCATATTGAAGGTCCCCGCCACGTCCCGGCTCAGAGCCTTTTGCAGCATGTCGGAAGAAATGGCGCAGTCCGTGGTCAGAAACACCAGCATGGTGGCCATGTTGGGGTGGATCATGCCGCTGCCTTTGGCGATGCCGCCCAGCCGGCAGACCCTGCCGCCCACCGTGAACTCCACCGCCACCTCCTTGGCCACGGTGTCCGTGGTCATGATGGCCTCGGCCGCCGAATGTCCGCCGTCTTCGGAAAGGACGGCACACAGGGCCGGCATCCCCTCCGCGATGGGCCGGATATCCAGGGGCTGGCCGATCACGCCGGTGGAGGCCACCACCACATCCCCGGCCTTCACACCGGTGTGCTCTTCCACCAAGGCGCACATGGCCCGGGCAATGGCAGGGCCGTCGGCGTTGCAGGTGTTGGCGTTGCCGCTGTTGCAGATGACGGCCTGAGCCGTGCCGCTTGCCAGATTCTCTTTGGTGATGGCCAGGGGCGCGCCCTTGACCAGATTGGTGGTATACACCGCCGCCGCGGCGGCGGGAACATCGCTGACGATCAGCGCCAGATCCTTCTTGCTCTGGCTTTTCCGGATGCCGCAGCGGATGCCCGCCGCCCGGAAGCCCTGTGCGGCGCAGACGCCGCCGGAAATCAGTTTCATAACCATTTCTCCTGC
>CAZSAX010000199.1:0-1584 GCA_964605075.1 uncultured Oscillospiraceae bacterium | reverse complement strand
CATAGCCGGTCTCATCCAGATAGATGGCCTGGCGGATGGGGAAGTTCAGGTTGGAATAGTCAGTGGAGGTGGTCTCGGTGACAGTGATGACCACATTGCCCACATACTCTTCCGCCACAAAGTGGGTCAGGGTGCCCTCGGTGGTGGTAAGGATCTGGCCCACCTCCACGCCGTTCACGGTCATGGTGATGGATTTGCCCTCGGGAGCGGTCAGTGCGCCGCCCTCCTCGATGATGACGCGGTCGTATTCTGTGGTGGCTTCCACGACAACGGTCTCGCCGGCGGGGACGGTCAGAACGGCTTCGCTGCCGATGGCGAAGGCCTGGCCGGAGGCCAGCAGGCACAGCGCCAGAAGAATGGAGAAAACGCGGGTGAAAGTCTTTTTCATGCTTAACTCTCCTTTTTTGAAATTGTTTGGTTGATGCTTTCTCTTGGTGACAGAATCCGATTGATTAAAAGGTATTTGCGGCTTATAAGAGGTGTCCGTCTTAGATATCCAATGCGGCGTGGTAACCCTGGTAGACGGTGTGGGTGATGGTGTCGGGTTTTACGCAGTTGCCGATGGAGCGGAAATACGGCGCACTGCCGCGAAGCTCCTCCACCACGGCGGTGTTGGGCACAAGACCCAGCCCGCAGAGAATGTTGTCGCCCTCAATGGCCACCTGCTCACCCTCGGGAGTGGAGCAGATGACGGTATTTCCATTTACCTTCTCGCACTTGCAGTCGGTGTGGATTTCCACCTTGTATTTGTTCATCTCATTCATCAGCAGAGGACGGTAGCGGACGTTTGCGTCCGGACAGAGCTCGCTGCGCATCTCCACGATGTGGACGTTCTTGCCGTCCCGGGCCAGACACACGGCCATCTCGCAGCCTACAAGGCCGCCGCCGAGGACGATTACGGTGTCGCCCAGCTCATCCTTGCGGAGATGGTAATCTTCCGCCGGGAACATGATGGGACTCTCACGCAGACCGGGGATGGGGGGAATCAAGGGCTCGGAGCCCGCCGCCACGATAAGGGCGTCCGGGGCTTCTTTTTCCACATAGGCCCGGTCAACTCTTGTGTTCAGTCGTACCTCCACGCCCTGCTTGTCGCACAGATGGCGATAGGTCTCGCCCAGGAGATACATATCATATTTGAAGGGAATGGCCTTTTCGCCGATGAGCAGACCGCCGGTGGCGTCCGTGGCCTCGCACAGGATGACCTGATGGCCCCGTCTTGCGGCGGTGTAAGCGGCATAGAGACCGCCGGGGCCGCCGCCTACCACCATGACCTTCTTGGGGTTGGGGGATTTCTGGATTTCTCCAAGACCCTCCGTCTCCCGGCCGATGAGGGGGTTGGCGGTGCAGCGGCGGGTGAAGGTGGAGGCGCGCTCCGCCATGCAGGTGAAGCAGCGGATGCATTTTACGATCTCGTCGTCCCGGTTCTGCATGACCTTGTTGGGAAGCTGGTTATCCGCCAGCAGCGCTCTTGCCATTTCCACCACGTCGGCCTTGCCGGAGGCGATGATCTCCTCCATCATGTCGGGATCGCTCAAGCCGCCGATGGTAGCTACGGGTTTCTTGACGTGCTTTTTGATCTCTGCC
>CAZSAX010000198.1:0-1597 GCA_964605075.1 uncultured Oscillospiraceae bacterium | reverse complement strand
CTCCTTACAGAGACCCACCGTTTTTTGGGGGACGTTATTTTACAGCCCCATTTTTTAATAGGATCTGCTCGGCCCCGCCGGGCGGCTCGCCCTGCCCGGGCTTCGCTGCGATATAACGGCTTCTTTGACCAACTCAAAAATACACAAACTTCCGTCCAGGCATTTTCTTTTATCCATTGGCCTTAATCCAGTCCACCGCGTACTGCACGAAGCGGGCCGCCGCCGGCCCCGGCGGCAAGACCTCCGGCACCGCCAGCGCGATCCGCCGGCTGGCCGGGGGGGCCAGCTCCATCACCCGCACATTGTCGCTGCGGCCCCGGAGCAGAAGCTCCGGCATGATGGAAATGCCCAGACCGTTTTCCACCATGGCGATGATAGCGTAGTCGTCCTTGGTCTGCATGACGATATTGGGGGTCACCCCCACGGCGTCCAGCGCCCGGCGCAGATCCTGGTCGGAGGCCTCCAGCAGACTGATAAAGGGCTCGTCCCCGGCCATGGCCAGGGGGAAGCGGGGCAGGGAGGCAAAGCGGTGATCCCGGGGCAGCACCGCCAGGATCTTGTCCTCTGCCAGCGGGATGCAGCGGCAGTTCGCCCCGCAGGGCAGGGACACAAAGCCCAGATCCACCGACCCCTGGTTCAGCCACTGCTCCACATCGTGGTAGTCGCCGGACATGATGCGCAGCTCCACCCCCGGGTAATCCTGCCGGAAGGCCTTGATCATCCCGGGCAGCCAATGCACCGCCACACTGGTGAAGGTGCCGATGCGGATGGTGCCCGTCTCCAGGCCCCGGATACCGTCCGCGGTCTGCTTCAGATGCTCCGCCGCGTTCAGCAGCCCCCGCACCGCCGGCAGCAGCGCTTCCCCCGCCTCCGTCAGCCGCACGCCGCCCCGGCTGCGGCGCATGAGCGGAAAGCCCAGCTCCTCCTCCAGCGTCAGAATGGCATGGCTCACCGCCGACTGGGTGCAGCCCAGCCTCTCCGCCGCCCGGGTCAGACTGCCCGCATCCAGCACCTGCAGGAACATTTGATATTTCTTTAAGTCCATGTATGAATCCTTTTCATGTTACTATTTTGATTATCGATATTTGTTTATACTATACCGCAAAAAAATTATATTTCAAGCGCTTTGGTCAAAAAAACGCTTGTCCCGGACTCTTTTGCTCTTTACAATAAGAAACATCTCAAGCGCGGGCTCCGGCCCGCTCAGCAACAGGAGGCAATCCCATGAACGGAAACACTTTGCAAGTCCTGATCGCCATGGTCATCTACATGGCGGCCGTTATCATCATCGGCCTTGTTTTTTCCAAGCGGGCCAACAAGAACTCCGAGAACTACTTCCTCGGCGGGCGCGCACTGGGGCCCTGGGTCACCGCCATGAGCGCGGAGGCCTCGGACATGAGCGGCTGGCTTCTCATGGGTCTGCCCGGCGTTGCCTACTGGTGCGGTCTGGCGGATGCCGCCTGGACGGCCATCGGCCTGGCCCTGGGCACTTACCTCAACTGGCTCATCGTTTCCAAGCGTCTGCGCCGTTACAGCATCCGCGCCAACAACTCCATCACCCTGCCCGAATTCTTCTCCAACCGCTTCCGGGAAGATA
>CAZSAX010000197.1:0-1622 GCA_964605075.1 uncultured Oscillospiraceae bacterium | reverse complement strand
TCCAGTCCCAGACGCGGTCCAGGAACTTGTCCCGGCCCAGGTCGAAGCGGGTGAGCTGCTCTTCGTTGCGCAGCTGCTCTTCCACCTTGATCTGGGTGGCGATGCCGGCGTGGTCATAGCCGGGCAGCCACAGGGCGGAAAAGCCCTTCATGCGCTTATAGCGGGTAAGTACGTCCTGAACGGTCTCGTCAAAGGCGTGGCCCAGATGGAGCTGGCCGGTGACGTTGGGAGGCGGGATGACGATGGTGAAGGGCTTCTTTTCCGGATCGCGCTGGGCGTGGAAGTAGTTGCCGTCCAGCCACATCTGATAGATTCTGCTCTCGACCTGTTTGGGGTCATACTGTTTGGGGATCTCTCTCATGTATCTTACTTCCTTTCGGTTTTCACATAATCAGCGGCGGAAAGTGCGGCGATGTTGCCCTGGCCCGCGGCCCGGGCGATCTGGTAGGGCCGGCCGGTGCAGTCGCCGGCGGCAAATACGCCGGGGATGCTGGTTTTCATGGCGGCATCCACCCGGATGTGAGGGCCCTCGGTCTCCAGACCCGGCAGCAGGGAGGCCGGCCGGATGCTGTCCCGGAGGATAAACACGCCCTCGGCGGGATATTCCACGCCGTCCGCCTTCAGCGCAGTGACACGATCCGTGCCCAGGATCTCATAGCGTTTGGCACGGCTTTTGTCGAAATACTCCGCCTCGCAGCCGATGGAACGAAGGAACTGCGCTTCTTCCCCCGCGTCGGCGGCGAGGCCGATTACGGCCACCTTCCGCCCCCGGTAGAGCATGCCGTCGCAGGTGGCGCAGTAGCTCACGCCCCGGCCCAGAAATTCGCTTTCCCCGGGATAGGTCAGCGCCGGGGCTATGCCGGTGGCAAGGATGAGAGCGTCCGCATTGTAAACCTCCGGGCCCACGCTGGCCATGAAGCTGCTTCCCATGGGCAGCACGGAGGTCACCCGGCCATAAACGGGCGCAAGACCCAGCTTGCCGGCGCTTTCGTACATGGCGGCGAGAAGCTCTTTGCCGCCAAGGCCGGCAAAGCCGGGGTAGTTGTCCACCTGCTCGGCTTTGGCGAGGTTGGAGTGTTCGGGGGGATTGGTGATGAGCCTTGCATCCAATCCCCGGGCATGACAGGTGAGCCATGCGGAAATTCCCGCAGGGCCGCCGCCGAGGATCAGGATCCGGGACTGCATGAGCATAAACCCCCAAATTAATCAGATTGCCTTATTATAGTACGAATTTTTTCTGTTGTAAACTGGGAAAAACAATAGTATAATAACCGGCATGGACGAGATTATTTCTAAAAACTTCATATTGGATTTTGTTGCGGAAGACATTGCGGAAGGCGGACGCTATGAAGGAAAACGGGTGCACACCCGCTTCCCCCCGGAGCCCAACGGCTATCTGCACATCGGCCACTGCAAGGCCCTGTGCATCGATTTCGGCACCGCCGAGAAGTTCGGCGGCCTGACCAACCTGCGAATGGACGACACCAACCCTGCCAAGGAGGACACGGAGTACGTCGACGCCATTCAGGAGGATATCCGCTGGCTGGGCTTTGACTGGGGCGACCGCTTCTTCTACGGCAGCGACTACTTTGAGGAGACCTACCAGCTGGCCCTGGGCCTGA
>CAZSAX010000196.1:0-1650 GCA_964605075.1 uncultured Oscillospiraceae bacterium | reverse complement strand
CCTGCTTTATGGCCTGCAAGGACGAGCACTGCGGCTGGGACAGCAAGCTGTCCAAAGCCCAGCCCCAGATGGGCCAGTACTGGATGAACATCGTGGAATGGGAACGCGGTGACAGCGAGCGCCGTGTGAAGACCGCCACGGTCCCCACGCCCTGCTCCCACTGCGACAAGCCTGCCTGTGTGGCGGCGGCCAAGGACGGCGCGGCCTACAAGCGCCCCGACGGCATCGTGATCATCGACCCCGAGAAGGCGGTTAGCCAGAAGCAGATCGTGGAAGCCTGCCCGGTGGGCGCCGTCTACTGGAACGAGGCGCTGCAGCTGCCTCAGAAATGCACCATGTGCGCCGAGCTCCTGGACGATCCCGACTATCCCGGCAAGGAGCCCCGCTGCGTGGAAGCCTGCCCCAACCAGGCCCTGATCTTCGGCGATCTGGACGATCCCGAAAGCGAGATCTGCAAGGCCATCGCGGCCAACAAGGTCACCCAGCTGGAATGCCTGGGCGATATGGGCAGCAGCGTTGTGCATCTGAACATCCCCTCCGCTTTCCTGGCCGGCACGGTGTATTATCCTGCCGAGCTGGAAGAGGTTTGCATCGGCGCCAAGGTCGTCGTTACCTGCGAAGAGTGCGGCAAGACCTTTGAGACCGAGACCAACTGGGCCGGCGACTGGGAGATCGAAGATCTGCCCAAGGGCAAGAGCTTCACCGTGGACATCAGCTTTGATGGCTACAAGCCCGTTCGCTACACCAACCAGCGCACCGACCATGACCACTATGTGGGCATGACCTACCTGGAGAAGGCCTAAAAGACAAGAAAAAGAGACAGGCTATAGCCTGTCTCTTTTTTCAGCTTGTCAAAAAAGCCCGCAGGCGGGCTTTTTTAACGAGCTATATTGAATCTGCCCGGCCGAAGTGAATTCGGTCGGCATAATCCTTGGGGCCAAGGCCCCAAGGATTTACGCCCGGCCCCGCCGGGCGGCTCGCCCTGCCCGGGCTTCGCTACGATATACCTACTTCTTTGACAGTCTCGAAAAAGAGACAGGCTATAGCCTGTCTCTTTTCTCTTTGATTTGATCAGCTGGTGCTGTCTTCAGGTACCAGCATGGCTGCGCTTGGCTCATTGGTGAGGCTGTTTTCCTTGCCTTCGCGGCTGAGATCCTTTTTGCTGCAGGAGGCAAAAAAGAGCACAAACATACTCAGAAGAAAGCACAGCAGCAGTGCGACGGTCCAGAAGGAATAAAAACGGTTTCGTTCACGAGGGGTCATGGGAGATACCTCCTTGGGACAAGGGAAAAGGGGAAGCGCAGGCTTCCCCTTTGTTGTTGGTTGGATTATTCGGCTTCGGCCAGAGCCTTGGCTTCCTCGATGATCTTCTGCTGCACGTTGGCAGGGGTCTCATCGTAGCGGATGAATTCCAGAGTGAAGGAACCACGGCCCTGGGTCATGCTGCGCAGGTCGATGGCGTAGGTGGTCATCTCGGCCATGGGGACTTCGGCCTCCACGATCTGCATGCCGTCCTGAGCGCTCATGCCCAGCAGGGTGCCGCGGCGCTTGGAGGGGATGTCGGACATGATGTCGCCGAGGTTGGCATCGGGGATGGTGACCTTCAGCAGGCCGATGGGCTCCATGATGACGGGGTTGGCGTTGATGAGC
>CAZSAX010000195.1:0-1654 GCA_964605075.1 uncultured Oscillospiraceae bacterium | reverse complement strand
TCACCACTCAGGTCTCCGAGGCCACGGTGGACTGCGGCATCATCTATCAGACCGACGCGTTCTCTGCGGGCCTTGAGGTCGTGGATACCGCTACCGCCGAGATGTGCGGCCAGGTCATTTATCCCGCTGCCGTGCTGAACATCGCCTCCGATGCGGAGCTGGCCCGGGCCTTCCTGGACTTCTGTACCGGCGCCGAGGCGAGTGCCATTTTTGAGGCTGTCGGCTTCACTCCCATGGCCTGATTATTCCGAAAAATTCCACAGCCGGAGGGCGTTGAATCCGCCCTCCGGCACCATCGCATATATGGAGGAAGGATATGGACTGGTTTCCTCTGTGGAACTCCCTGCGTATCGCGGGGATCAGCACGGTTTTTATTTTCTTTTTCGGCATTTTTGCCGCCTATTACATCGCAAAGCTGCCCAGACTTATAAAGGGCATTCTGGACGTGTTCCTGACGCTGCCCCTGGTGCTTCCGCCTACGGTGGTGGGCTATCTGCTGCTGCGGGTTCTGGGGCCGAAGCGCGTGATCGGCGCCTGGTTTCTGGAGGTCTTCGGTGTGCGGCTGACCATGACCTGGTGGTCGGCCATCTTTGCCACCATCGTGGTGATCTTCCCGCTGATGTACCGCACGGCCCGGGGCGCTTTTGAGGCCTTTGACGAAAACCTTGCCTATGCGGGAAAGACACTGGGTCTTTCCAACACCTATATTTTCTGGCGCATCCGCATTCCCAACTGCCGCGAGGGCATCCTGGCGGGCGCCGTTCTGGCCTTTGCCCGGGCGTTGGGGGAATACGGCGCTACCAGCATGATTGCCGGCTATACCCCTGGCCGCACGGCCACCATCTCCACCACGGTTTATCAGCTCTGGCGGATAAACGACGATGCGCTTGCTTTCAAGTGGGTCATGGTGAATATGGCCATCTCGGCGGCGGTGCTGCTGGCGGTGAACCTGCTGGAGCGAAATGACTTCCGGCCCCGCCGCCGCGCGGCGAAAGGAGGGGCTTGATATGTCGCTCTATGTGGATATTGAAAAAAAGCTGGGGAGCTTTACCCTCTCCATGAGACTGGACGCCGGGGAGGAGACTCTGGCTCTGCTGGGCGCCTCCGGTTGCGGCAAGAGCATGACCCTCAAGTGCATTGCCGGCATTGAACACCCGGACCGGGGCCGCATCGTGGTGGACGGCGTGACTTTCTTCGATTCGGAGAAGAAGATCAATCTATCCCCCCAGGAGCGGCGTACCGGCTTCCTGTTTCAGAATTATGCCCTGTTTCCCAATATGACGGTGTGGCAGAATGTGATGTGCGGTGCCGTTCGGGAAAAGGACAAGGCCGCGCGCCGGGAGCGGGCAGAGGAGATTCTGGCCAGTTTTGGGCTGAAAGAACTCAAAAACCGATATCCCTCCCAGCTCTCCGGCGGTCAGCAGCAGCGGGCGGCTCTGGCCCGGATCCTGGTATCCGAACCCCGGATCCTGCTTCTGGACGAGCCCTTCTCGGCTCTGGACAGCCATTTGCGCTTCCGGCTGGAGCAGGAGGTGCGCGCGGTGATCCGGTCCTTCGGGAAAACGGTGGTGCTGGTCAGCCATGACCGGGACGAGGTTTTCCGCATGGCGGATCAGGTGGCCATCCTGAAGGACGGACGGGTGGAAAATCAGGG
>CAZSAX010000194.1:0-1751 GCA_964605075.1 uncultured Oscillospiraceae bacterium | reverse complement strand
GGCGCAATGCGCCGGACAGATCCTGGTTGGGGATGGTGTAGCCGGCGATGCCCGCCAGCGCCACCACGATCACGGCGATGGGACTGATCACCCGGGCTTCCACCGCGGACTGGCCCACGATCAGCGCGCCGACGATGCTTACGGTCTGGCCGATGGAGTCCGGCAGGCGCAGCCCGGCTTCCTGCAGAAGCTCAAAGGCGATGAGCATGCCCAGGATCTCCGCCGAGGTTGGGAAGGGAACATCCTGTTTGGACTGGATCACCGACAAAAGTAATTTAATAGGTATCATCTCCTGGTGATACATGGCCATGGCCACATAAAAGGCCGGCAGGAACAAGGTCAGCAGCAAAGCGCCCCAGCGCAGCAGCCGCAGGGCAGAGGCCACCAGAAAGTGCTGGGCCTGGTCCTCGGCGGAAAGCATCATCCCCGGCAGCGACCCCGGCACCAGAAAGCCCAGGGGCAGACCGTCGGCGATCAGACCCACCCGGCCGTCCAGCAAAGCCATGGCGAACACATCCGAGCGCTCTGTATGCATCACCTGGGGAAAGGGGGTGCGGGGATTGTCGGCGATCTCTTCGGTGAGGCTGCCGGCCTGCAGCAGTCCGTCCACGTCGATCTCGTCCAGGCGGGCGAAGAGGGTGTCCACCACGTCCGGGGCGGCCACGCCGTCCAGCCACAGTATGGCCAAATTGCTGCGGCTCTTGCGGCCAAGCACCGTCTGCCTGAGCTTGAGCCTGGGCGTCCGCAGCCGGCTTCGCACCAGCGCGGTGTTGATGCGCAGGGTCTCCACGAAGGCGTCCTTGCCGCCCAGCATGGTTTTTTCGCCCTGGGGCGCCTCCACGGAGCGGTGAAAGGGACTGCGAAGCTGGAAGCACAGCGCGCTGCCGGGGACGATCAGGGCGCAGGAACCGTTGGTAAGGTCGGAGACAAGCTCCCCGGTCCCGGTGCGCCGGTGGCCGCCCACGGCATAGACCAGGCCCCGTTCCGCGGCGGTCAGGACCTCGGCGGGGCTTTTCAGACCCCGAAAGCGCTCGCCGTCCGTCAGGGGCCGGATCACCAGCTCCGACACATCCGCGGTGTTTACCATGCCGTCCAGCCAGCACAGCCACAGCTCGGCGCCGCCCATGGTGTGCAGACGCCTGGATTCAAAATCTTCGCAGCCGGAAAATATATTTTGCAGGACACCCAGCGATATTTCTTCCGGAAATTCCGGATCGGGAAGAGGATGAAAACCTACATCTTGTGGTTTAACTTCATCGGAATTCAACATAGTGGTAGTGTTCCCCGTTACGAAAAAAACTTTCAAAATTTCTTCAAAAAAGTGTTGACATTTGCTTTTTCAGGTGTTATATTAGCAAAGCGCCTCGCGGGAAGGCCCCTGAAACGGAGCCGAAACGCAGGCCGGTGTACCTTGTAAATTAAACAATGTAAGAGATTATGATGTAGACATTATAATCACAGCTTATGCAAAATAAGCACCAAGAAGAGGGTTCTTTAAGGATTCAAAAGGAATCCTGAAAATTCTTTTGAGAGCTAAGAATTAGCGATCGATAAGATGATTTGAGCGAGTTCGAAAGGACTTGTTTAGATACCATTTATTGAGAGTTTGATCCTGGCTCAGGACGAACGCTGGCGGCGTGCCTAACACATGCAAGTCGAACGAAGCACTGATGAATGATCCTTCGGGAGAGTTCGTCTTTGACTTAGTGGCGGACGGGTGAGTAATGCGTGAGCAACCTGCCTTTCAGAGG
>CAZSAX010000193.1:0-1769 GCA_964605075.1 uncultured Oscillospiraceae bacterium | reverse complement strand
CCAGACCATGTACATCGCCGCTGACTGTGAGCTGAGCGGCAAGTGTGTGGAGCTGTACAAGGCTTCTCTGGAGAATCATTATAACGACTGGACCGCCCACGTCCTGCGTAAGCGCTGCAAGGCCGGCGTGTGCGCGGGCATGGCCAAGGGCGGCGCCGGCGCCGCTGCTTCCGGTATCCAGATCAACATCCCCACCGGCTCTGCCGAGGGTTACGATGAGGTCGCCCTCAAGCAGACCTCTGCCTTCGATCTGGGTCCCAAGCCTCTGGCCCGCAAGAAGAAGAACCGTCCCCACCTGTGCCAGCCCGAGCGTCCCATCGATCCCAACGCTCCCGAGGTGGTTACCGTCGAGGGCGCCAACACCGTCATCCGCAAGGACGGCCGCATTATCCGCCGTTACCGTACCAACACCGGCGTTCAGGGTTGAGCCGGAATATGATAGAAATTAAAGGAGACTGAAAATATGAGCATCAAAATGGAAGCCGATGTCGTCGTCGTAGCTGCCGGTATGTCCGGCCTGTCCGCTGCCGTTCAGGCGCAGGAGCTCCTCAACCAGCGCGGCGGCGGTAAGGTCATCGCCTTTGAGAAGTCCGGCACCACCGGCGGCGCCGCCAACATGGGCATGGCGATCTTCGCCGTTGAGTCCCGCCTCCAGAAGGAAGATATGTACTACTGGACCAAGGACGAGGCCTTCAATGACTTCATGGAGTACACCCACTGGCGCGCCGACGCCAAGCTGGTCCGCCGCTGGTTCAATATGTCCGCCGACACCATTGATTGGCTGATGGGCATGGGCACCCAGTTCCAGGGCGTTTACAAGTACTTCAAGAACTCCCACAAGACCCAGCACATCGTCAAGGTGCCCGGCACCAACAAGCCCACCGAGCGCTGCGCTTCCGTCAACATCAAGAACATGACCGACTACGGCGTTGAGATGGGTGTTGACTTCCAGTTCCACACCGCCGTCAAGGATCTCATCAAGGGCGATAAGGGCCAGATCATTGGCGTCCGCGCCGAGCGCGAGGACGGCACCGAGATCGAGTGCCTGTGCAACGCCGTCATCATCGCGACCGGCGGTATCGGCAACAACGTGGATATGATCGAGAAGTACCTCGGCTTCAAGTGGGGCGAGGATCTCACCTCCTTCCGCATCCCCGGTCTGGACGGCGATGGCATCAACATGGTCTGGCGTGCCGGCGGCAAGCAGGCTCCCATCAACATGGAGATCATGTACAACAGCCCCGGTGTCACCGACCTGTTCAAGACCATCTCCGAGACCATGCGTCAGCCCAACCTGATGGTCAACCTGGACGGTAAGCGCTTCATGAACGAGTACTTCATGGACAACACCACCTACACCGGCAACTCCATCCTCCAGCAGAAGAACAACTGCGCCTTCTCCATCATCGGCTCTGACATTCTGGATTACTACAAGCAGAACGGTCTGGACTACATCACCTATCACCACGGCATCCGCCAGCTGGACAAGTGGGACTACGAGGTGGACCACTATCTGAGCGGCGAGGGCATCGAGGCCTCCGGCCTGTCCAACCTCCACGACAACCTGGATGAGGTGGAGGAAGCTCAGAAGAACTTCTGGGTGTGCGACTCCCTGGAAGAGGTGGCCGAGGTCACCGGCATCAACTACAAGAACCTGGTCAAGACCATCGAGCGCTACAACTCCTTTGAGGGCGGCTACGATGAGGACTTCTGCAAGCCCGCCCGTTACCTCAAGGCCGTCGAAGGTCCCAAGTACTATGTCTCCCGCC
>CAZSAX010000192.1:0-1838 GCA_964605075.1 uncultured Oscillospiraceae bacterium | reverse complement strand
CCTTGCAGCCGTTGCGGTAGCCGGGGTCCAGGCCCATGGTGACGAAGCCCTTCACGGGAGGCTGCATCAGCAGGGGCTTTAAGTTCAGGGCGAAGTTGCGGATGGCGCCGGCATAGGCCCGTTCCGACAGTGCGCTGCGGATCTCTCTTTGGATGGCGGGGAAGATCAGCCGCTCATAGGCGTCCTCGGCAGCGGCACGGACGAAGGCGGAAACGTTCATCACCGGCTTCAGCGCCGCCCGGCATACCAGAGCGCACCCCTCATTGCCCACCATAGCCACATTGGGCTTCAAAATGCCTTCCTTCTCGCCCCGGTTCATGGCCAGGATCTGGTGATCCAGAAGCCGGGAAATGGGCTGGTCAAAGTCGTAATACAGCTTGTAAACGCCCTCTTCCTCCGCATCCTCGGCGGCCTTGCAGGTGAATACGCCCCTGCGCATCACCAGCTCCCGGAGGTTCTTGCGGATATCCGCATCGTCGGAAAGCTTTTCCGCGATAATGTCATTTGCGCCCTGCAGAGCTTCCTCCACAGAATTTACGCCCTTTTCCGGGTCAACGAAGCCCTGGGCCAGAGCGGCAGGGTCCTGCCCGTCCTGGGCGAAGATGGCGTCTGCCAGAGGCTCCAGCCCCTTCTCCCGGGCCATGGAGCCACGGGTGCGCCGCTTCTGCTTGTAGGGGCGGTACAGGTCCTCCACCTCCGTCATGGTGGCGGCGGCATCGATGGCGTCGGACAGCTCCTGGGTCAGCTTGCCCTGGTTCTCGATGGACTTTTTGACCTCGTCCCGGCGCTCCTGCAGATTCCGCAGATAAGTCAGCCGGGTCTCCAGATTGCGCAGGGTGGTGTCGTCCATAGCCCCGTGCATTTCCTTGCGGTACCGGGCGATAAAGGGGATGGTGTTGCCCTCGTCCATGAGGGCCACCACATTTTCCACATATTCCAGCTTCTGCCCCAGCTCCCGGGCCAGAATTTCGGTGATCGATAACATTCGCTTTTGCTCCTTAGAAAAAAGTCTCGGCAGTCATCATAGCACAGATCCGGGAAAATGAAAAGGGAAAATCTTGACATATATTTGGGGAAGCGTTATAATTTGACCGTAACACAAGGGCTCGTAGCTCAGCTGGGAGAGCGTACGGTTCGCATCCGTAAGGTCGAGGGTTCGATCCCCTTCGAGTCCACCAAAAAGCCGACTTGCATCTGGCAAGCCGGCTTTCTTTTTCATGCTTCAAAGGGGAACCGATAGGGAAGTCCGAACTGATCCCGGAGCGCCGCAAGCTCCTTCTGAATAGCCTCCCCCACAGGTACGCCCAGCTCCTTCCGCTCCTGCCAGGCCAGCCATTCCTTTTCCCCTGCGGTATAGATCCGCTCTGCGCCGGGAGCCTTTTCGGAGGCCCGAAGGCCGCGGCAGATACCGCCGGCAGTCTCCCGGAAGGTATCCAGACCCATGAAGAACTCGGGATTGATGACAAAGAAGAAGTGTCCCAGACGGTACATCCGGTTATTGCCGCTTTCGTCCTTGCCGGAAAGGGCCTTCATATAGGGACCGCCGGCCAGGGCGGAGGAAAGGATCTCCACGATGGCGGTGAAGCCGTAGCCCTTGAAGCCGCCGGTCTCCTCGCCGATGCCGCCGATGGGCAGCAGGGCGCAGTTGCCCTTGCGCATTTCCTGCAGGATCGCCCCGGAATCCGTCATGGTGTCGCCGTCTTTGGTGACCACCAGACCGGCGGGCGTAGGCTTGCCGCTGCGCTCATAGAACTCGATCTTGCCGTTCTGGACGATGGAGGTGGCGCAGTCAAAGTTGAAGGGGAATGCTTCGTCGGTGGGCATGGTAAAGGTCAGGG
>CAZSAX010000191.1:0-1856 GCA_964605075.1 uncultured Oscillospiraceae bacterium | reverse complement strand
GTCCTGGGCGTCAGCGGCTGCACCCCCGCCACCCCGGAAAACCTGGCCTTCCTGGTGAACAAGATCCCCGCCGGCTCCACCTGGACCGTCACCGGCGTGGGCAAGGGCGCCTGGCCCATGGTGGCCACCGGCATCATCATGGGCGGCCACGTCCGCGTGGGCTTTGAGGACAACATCTATCTGGAGCGGGGCGTGAAAGCCAGGTCC
Organism: uncultured Oscillospiraceae bacterium; assembly: GCA_964605075.1. Lineage (GTDB taxonomy): Bacteria > Bacillota > Clostridia > Oscillospirales > Oscillospiraceae > CAJOIG01. The sequence continues at coordinate 1,649 of CAZSAX010000191.1, read as the reverse complement.
AACGGCGAGCTGGTGGAAAAGGTCAAGGCCTTTGCCAAGCTCCTGGGCCGGGAGATCGCCACGCCGGCGGAGGCCCGGCAGATCCTGGGCCTTGCCCCCCGCGGCTGAAACAAGAAATAACTGTCTGAAAATAAGGGAGGATATACACCATGGCTATGAAAGGCAATAAATACGGCACCCACCGCGTCATCGAGCCCCAGGGCGTTCTCACCCAGGCCGCCTGGAAGATCGACAACGACATGACCAAGCTCTATTCCAACGAGATCATCTGCGACGTGATCTCTCTGAACATCGACTCCGCTTCCTTCACCCAGATCGCCGAGGCCTGCGGCCACGACACCCAGAAAATCGGCGAAATGATCCAGGGCATCGTGGCCGAGCGGGGCAAGCAGCAGAACCCCGTCACCGGCTCCGGCGGCATGTTCATCGGCAAGGTGGCCTACATCGGCGAGGACCTGGCGGACCGGGATCTGAAGGTGGGCGACAAGATCGCTTCTCTGGTCTCCCTGAGCCTGACCCCCCTGCGCATCGACGAGATCATCGCCATCCACCCCGAGATCGACCGGGTGGACATCAAGGGCCAGGCCGTTCTGTTTGAAACCGGCCTTTACGCCAAGCTCCCCGACGACATGAGCGAGGCCCTGGCGCTGGCCGCCCTGGACGTGGCCGGCGCTCCCGCCCAGGCCCGGAAGCTGCCCAACGAGGGCGACAGCGTTCTGATCCTTGGCGCCAACGGCAAGTCCGGCGTTCTGTGCGCCTGGGAAGCCCTGAAAAAGGTGGGCCCCAAGGGCAAGGTGGTGGGCGTTGTGCGCAATCCCAAGCAGGTGCAGGGCCTGATCGACCTGGGCGTTTACACCGACATCGTGGTAGCCGACTGCACCAAGCCCGTGGAAGTGCTGGAAGCGGCCCTGGAAGCCAACGGCGGCAGGGAATACGACATCAGCATCTGCTGTGTGAACATCGAATCCTGCGAGATGAGCGCCATTCTCCCCGTCCGGGACGACGGCATCGTCTACTTCTTCTCCATGGCCACCTCCTTCACCAAGGCCGCCCTGGGCGCCGAAGGCTGCGGCAAGGACGTGCAGATGATCGTGGGCAATGGCTACACCAAAAACCATGCCGAGATCACCCTGGACGTGCTGCGGGAAAACCCCAAGATCCGGGAGCTGTTTGACCAGAAATACGTCTGATCCCGCAATTCAAACCCAATCTTCTAAAAAAAGGAGCTTTTGATATGAAAACTCGCAACGGACTTTTCGCAAACGTTCCCGAAGAAAAATGGAACGACTGGCGCTGGCAGGTCGCCAACCGCGCCACCACCCTGGAAGACCTGGAAGAGTACGGCATCACGCTCACCGAAGAGGAAAAAGAAGGCGTGAAGGCCACCCTGGGCAAGCTCCGCATGGCCGTCACCCCCTATTACCTCTCCCTCATCGACCTGGACGATCCTTACGATCCCATCCGCAAGCAGGCCATCCCCACCGCGGACGAACTTTTCTACGCCCCCTATGAGGACGCCGACCCCCTGCACGAGGATGTGGACAGTCCCTGCCCCGGTCTGACCCACCGCTACCCCGACCGGGTGCTGCTGCTGATCACCGACCAGTGCTCCATGTACTGCCGCCACTGCACCCGCCGCCGCTTTGCCG
>CAZSAX010000190.1:0-1926 GCA_964605075.1 uncultured Oscillospiraceae bacterium | reverse complement strand
CCCTCGACCTCCGGCGTGACAGGCCGGCGTTCTAACCGACTGAACCACTCGGCCACTTTTTTGGTGGGAACAACAGGACTCGAACCTGTGACCCCATGCTTGTAAGGCATGTGCTCTAACCAGCTGAGCTATGCTCCCACAAGCTCACCGCATCGGTGTTTCCCTCAGACGGCTTTGCCATTATACAAAAGCTGCGCGCAATTGTCAAGCCCTTTTTTCAATCTTTTTTATCTTCTTTTGCCAGACGCTCAAAAACCACGGCGTAGCCGTCTTTTCCGTACTGCAAAGAGCGGTTCACCCGGCTGATGGTGGCGCTGGACGCGCCGGTCTTTTCCAGAATGTCGTTATAGATGTAGCCCTGCTCCAGAAGTGTGGCCACCTGATAGCGCTGCTCCATGGCCTGCAGTTCCATCACGGTGCAGAGGTCATCAAAAAAGTCCATGCATTCCTCCACTGTCTCCAGCGTAAGGATGGCCTTGTACATCTCAATATTGCGAGGCTTGCTCTTGGTCTTGTTCATGATCTTCCCTCTCTTTCGCATCTGCATTCGTATTTTACAGTATTACATCATAAAAGTAAATAGCCATTTCCTATAATTTTTCTTTCCTTCCGTCTGTGAATATGTTATAATATTGTCGAAAGGAAGTGATTCAAATGATCCTGTTCTGGGGCATCGCCGCGGCCGTTTTCCTGGTTCTGGAAGCCTTCACCGCCGCCATGACCTCCCTCTGGTTCTGCGCCGGTGCTTTGGCCGCCCTTCTCGCCGCCGCCTGCACCGCCCCCCTTTGGCTGCAAATTCTGATTTTTGCGGTGGTTTCGGCCGTCTGCTTCCTCTTCCTTTACCCCCGGCTGAAAAAGCATCTGCACAAACATCGCCAGCCCACCAACGCTGACATGGCCATCGGCAAGATCTGTGTGGTCACGGAAACCGTTGACAATCTGGCCGCCGTCGGCACCGCTGTCATCGACGGCAAGACCTGGACCGCCCGCAGCGCGGACGGTTCCGTCATCGAAGCCGGCGCCCAAGCCCGGGTAGAGGATATCCAGGGCGTTAAACTGATCATAACCAAGCTCCCCAGGGAATAATACAAGGAGGTACCAATATGGGTATTGTTGTCATAGTTCTGATCGTTCTTATTCTTTTTATCCTGATACGAAACATCCGCGTTGTCCAGCAGGCCAAAGCCTTTGTCATCGAGCGGCTGGGCGCTTACAGCACCACCTGGTCCGTGGGTCTTCATTTCAAGATCCCCTTCATTGAGCGGGTGGCCAAAGTGGTGTCTCTGAAGGAGCAGGTGGCGGACTTCCCGCCCCAGCCCGTCATCACTAAGGACAACGTCACCATGAAGATCGACACCGTCATTTATTTCCAGATTACCGATCCCAAGCTCTTCACCTACGGCGTGGAAAATCCCATGATGGCCATTGAAAACCTCACTGCCACCACCCTGCGCAACATCATCGGCGACATGGAGCTGGACGAATCCCTCACCAGCCGCGACATCATCAACGCCAAGATGCAGCACATCCTGGACGTGGCCACCGACCCCTGGGGCATCAAGGTCAACCGGGTGGAGCTGAAAAACATCATGCCTCCCAAGGAGATCCAGGAGGCTATGGAAAAGCAGATGAAGGCCGAGCGCGAGCGCCGGGAAGCCATTCTCCGGGCCGAGGGCGACAAGCGCAGCGCCATTCTGGAGGCCGAAGGCGAAAAGGAATCCGCCATCCTCCGGGCCAGCGCCAAGAAGGAAGCCCAGATCCTGGAGGCCCAGGGCGAGGCGGAAGCCATTCTGGCCGTGAACCGGGCCACTGCGGAAGGTCTGAAGCTGCTCAACGAGGCCGCCCCCGGCGACGCCGTCATTCAGCTCAAAGCGCTGGAAGCCTTTGCCGCCGCCGCCAACGGCCGGGCCACCAAGATCATCATCC
>CAZSAX010000189.1:0-1929 GCA_964605075.1 uncultured Oscillospiraceae bacterium | reverse complement strand
TCCCACAATGGAGGAACGACATTGAGGGATACGGCATGACCGTGGCCTGCGCTGTCGCAGTTGCTGAGAGCCAGAAGTAAGCGGAAGCTGAAATGAATAGCGAAAGGGACGCCGCAGGGCGTCCCTTTTTTGTCATGCCGGCCATATATCGCGCGAAGCGCGTCAAGCAATTTGCGAAGCAAATTCTTGAACCGGGCGGGCTTTGCCTGTCCGGTTGGCTCTTATCGGAAGGGTTCCCACAATGGAGGAACGACATTGAGGGATACGGCATGACCGTGGCCTGCGCTGTTGCTGAGAGCCAGAAGTAATTGCGCTTTTGAGGCACTTTTGCCCTCAAAAAGTTCTGAACGTCATTTCGTCCTAAAAGCAAAACGGGAACCCCATCATTTTGAGAAAAATCTCGATGATGGGATTCCCACTTTTTTAGCTTTTGGAGAGGCTTTTTATGCGAAAGATCCGTATGTGTGCCGATGTGGAAAAGACATTTGCGGAGGGGGTTGAGGCGTATATTTTAGACGGTAAAGCCCGCGATCTGCGAGATGGGACCATCCACCACTACAGAGGATCCATCAGGCAGATCTACAAGCGTGTTCCCGCGGATACGCTGATCATTCCGCTGAATGAAGACATTATAAAGATTCTCCGAGAGTATCTGAAATATTGCGGCGGCGGAACTGACGATCGGCTGTTTTGCTCCATCTATGGTGAAAAGAGGACGAAGGGGCGAACCATACTGCGTTGTGGAGAAAGCGGGGCGAGGTCAGGCCTGGCGGTTCTTCCTGGCCTCGTGCTTGCGGTCCATGGCATCCACGCAGACGGCGCAGGCAGCGTCACCGGTGATGTTGACCACGGTGCGGCCCATGTCCAGAATGCGGTCGATACCGGCCACCAGAGCGATGCCCTCGATAGGCAGGCCGACGCTCTGCAGCACCATGGCCAGCATAATCATGCCGGAGCCGGGCACGCCGGCGGTGCCGATGGAGGCCAGCAGCCCCATGAGGATGATGATGAGCTGCGTGTCGAAGCCCAGCGGAATGCCGTACACGTCGGCCGCAAACACGGCGGCGATGCCCATGTAGATATGGCCGTACCGTCCATGTTGATGGTGTTGCCCAGCGGAATGGAGAAGCTGGACACGGCCCGGGAGGCGCCGAGCTTGCGCACGGACTGCATGTTGGAGGGCAGGGCCGCAGCACTGGAACAGGTGGTGAAGGCGATGAGCAGCGGCTCGATGATGCCCTTGACGAACTGCACCATGGGCAGCCCGACGATGAAGCGCACCAGCGGCGTGTACACCAGCAGGATGTGCAGCAGCGCGGCCAGGTACATGACCACGATGAACTTGCCCAGGGGCAGCAGCACCGAAAGCCCGTGCTGGGAAACCGTGAAGGCCATCAACCCGAACACGCCGATGGGGGCGTACATCATGACCATGTTGGTCAGGCGGATCATCACGTCCCCGGTCAGCTCGAAGATGCGCAGCAGCGGCTTGCCGGTTTCGCCCAGCGAGCTCAGCGCAAAGCCGAAGATCACGGCAAAGAAGATGACCTGGAGCATCTTGCCCTTGGCCAGCGCATCCACCGGGTTGAGCGGCACGATGTCCAGAAGCGTGTTCACCAGGCTGGGCGCGGTCACGTCCTTGGCCTTGAGCCCTTCCGAAAGGGTCTTTGCCACTTTTTTGATCCGGTGGAGGATCTTTTCCGTCCCTTCCCGGGCCTCCGGTGAAAACAGAAGCTCTGCCGCACGCTGCATCACAAAGCTCGGGGGCGTTGCGGTGGCAGGCTGACGGGCGCACCAAAGATCCCGCAGTCGGGTATCACAACGCATCAGCGTAGCGGGAATGACGGCATAGGCGATCTTCAATTCCCGCACGCCGTAGCCCTTTTCAAAAGAAAACAGCTCAATGGCGCATTCCTTTGCTCCGGGGAT
>CAZSAX010000188.1:0-1969 GCA_964605075.1 uncultured Oscillospiraceae bacterium | reverse complement strand
CGACATAGCTTCGTCCCCTCCCTTACCACACAAACGCAAGGACTTCGCCGCCGACATGAAGCTCGCGAGCCTGCTTGTCGGTCAGAATGCCCTTGGACGTAGAGATGATGGCAACACCAAGGCCGTGCAGCACGCGGGGCAGCTCGTCGGCGCCGGCGTAAACACGCAGGCCGGGCTTGGACACGCGGCGCAGGCCGGTGATGGCCTTTTCCTTGCCGGGAAGATATTTCAGGGTGATGCGGATAATGCCCTGGGTGCCGTCGTCGATGATCTGGAAGCTCTTGATGTAGCCCTCGTTGTAGAGGATCTCAGCAATGCTCTTCTTCATCTTGGAGGCGGGGATATCCACGGTTTCATGCTTAGCGCTGCCGGCGTTGCGGATGCGGGTAAGCATATCTGCGATGGGGTCAGTGATCTGCATTTTGGATTGCTCCTCCTTCATTCAGAGTTACCGCAATTACGCGGTTAACCCATGAGGTTCCGTGGCAATACGCGATTGACCAAGGCCTTTCATGGGGTGTTCATGATTTTTTATCCGGGGGCCGGGCTTCCGGCCCCGGACGGTTCTGTATTGGAACAGATGTTCTTTGTTTGACCACCGGGTGGTCATGGACTTTTCAGTCCGAAAGCCAGCAGACTTATTCAGCCCGCGGCCAAGGGAAATCGTTGTCAGACGATGCCGAGCGGCCGACGGCGTATTGTTATACGCCGAGGACGCGAGGCGATGTATGACGGCGATTTACCAGGACGCCTTGCGGACGCCGGGGATCTGGCCCTTGTAGGCCAGGTTGCGGAAGCAGATACGGCAGATGCCGTAGTCACGCAGGTAAGCGTGGGGACGGCCGCAGATCTTGCAGCGGTTGTACTTCCGGGTGGAGAACTTAGCAGGGCGCTGCTGCTTCAGCTTCATAGATGTTTTCGCCATGTCTTTTCTCCTCCTTAGTTGTTCTGGGCGAACGGAGCGCCCATCAGACGAAGGAACTCGCGAGCTTCCTCGTCGGTCTTAGCGGTGGTGCAGATGGCAATGTTCATGCCGCGCAGCTTCTCGATCTTATCGTAATCGATTTCGGGGAAGATGATCTGCTCCTTCAGGCCCAGGCTGTAGTTGCCGCGGCCATCGAAGGAGTTGGGGCTGATGCCGCGGAAGTCGCGGACACGGGGCAGAGCCACGTTGAACAGACGGTCCAGGAACTCCCACATACGGTCCTGACGAAGGGTGACCTTCACGCCGACCTTCATGCCCTCGCGGAGCTTGAAGTTGGCGACGGACTTCTTGGCGATGGTGGGAACGGCCTTCTGGCCGGTCAGGGCGCTGATGTCCTTGATGACGGCGTCCAGGGCCTTGGCGTTGTCCTTGCAGTCGCCGCAGCCGACAGACACAACGATCTTATCCAGGCGGGGGATCTGCATGGTGGATTTATACTGGAACTTCTGCATGAGGGCGGGAGCGACCTCGTTGAGATACATTTCTTTCATTCTGGTCATATCTCGTTCCCTCCTTACAGCTCAGCGCCGCACTTCTTGCAGACGCGGCTGTTCTTGTTCTTGCCGTTGACCACTTCGGTCTTGTGGCCCACGCGGGTAGCCTTGCCGCACTTGGGGCAGACAACCTGAACCTTGCAGGCATAGATGGGGGTCTCCATCTGGATGATGCCGCCCTCTTCCTTCTGGCTGCGGGGCTTCTGGTGCTTGCTGGCAACGTTCACACCGGCCACGATGACCTTGCCGGCCTTGGGGCTGGCGCTGAGAACTTTGCCCTTCTTGCCCTTGTCCTTGCCGGACAGGACGATAACGGTGTCGTCTCTACGAATATCCATTCTTCGGCCTCCTTAAATCACTTCCGGAGCCAGGGACAGGATCTTCATGTAGTCCTTGTCACGCAGCTCGCGGGCGACCGGTCCAAAGGTGCGGGTGCCGCTGGGGTTACCGTCTTCCTTGATGAGGACGGCCGCATTTTCGTCGAAACGGA
>CAZSAX010000187.1:0-1990 GCA_964605075.1 uncultured Oscillospiraceae bacterium | reverse complement strand
ACAAGGCCCACGCCGTGAGCTACGCCATCGTCAGCTACCGCACCGCCTGGATGAAGTGCCACAAGCCCCGGGAGTATATGGCGGCCCTTCTGACCAGCGTGCTGGACTCCAGCGGCAAGGTGGCGGAGTATATCGCCGAATGCAAGGCCATGGGCATCCGCCTGCTGCCTCCGGATGTAAACGAATCCGACGCGGACTTCACCGTGGTCGGCCCCAACATCCGCTTCGGTCTGGTGGCCGTGAAGGGCATCGGCCGGGGCTTTATCCAGGAGCTGATGAAAGAGCGGGCCCTGAACGGCCCCTTCACCAGCATCGACGAGTTCTGCCGCCGGCTTTACGGCAAGGATCTGAACCGCCGGGCGGTGGAATCCCTCATCCGGGCCGGCGCCTTTGACAGTCTGGGCTTCAAGCGCAAGGCCCTGCTGCAGGTCATCGACAAGGTCATCGAGGGCGTCAGCTCCGAGGGCCGGAAGAACATCGCCGGGCAGATGGACCTGTTCTCCATGGACGCGGAAGAGCCCGTTTCCGCCGGCGTGACCCTGCCGGAGGTGGAGGAATTCACGCCCCAGGAGCTCATGGCCATGGAAAAGGAGACCACCGGTCTCTACCTCAGCGGCCATCCCATGGACGAATACCGCCAGAAGGCGGCCAAGATCGGCGCCGTTGCCATCAACGCCATTTTGTCCTGCTTCTCCGACCCCGAAGCACCGAAGGAATTCCAGGACAACCAGGTGGTCACCGTGGCCGGCGTTGTGGGCAGCGTCCGCACCCGCACCACCAAAAACAACAGCCTCATGAGCTATGTGGTCCTGGAGGACGACACCGGCTCCATGGAACTCATCGCCTTCCAGCGCACCCTGGACCAGCACGGCGCCTATCTGAAAGAAAACACCCCCGTGTACTGCACGGGCCGCATCTCCGTCCGGGACGAGAAGGAGCCCCAGCTCATGCTGGACACCGTCCGCCCCCTGTCGGATCTGAACACCCTCGGCGCCGAAGCCGGGATCCCCGGGCCGTCCGCCCGCCGTCCGGCGGCGCCCCAGGCGCCGGAAAAACCCAAAACCCTCTGGGTCAAGCTCCCCGGCCAGAATCACCCCGCCTTTGAGCGCCTCAAGCTCATCCTCACCATGTTCCCCGGCACAGAGCCCATCGTTCTGTATTTCGAGGACACGAAAAAGCGCCTGGGCAGCCAGTGCGTCATCCACGAGGCCCTGGTGCAGGAGCTCAGGGAGATGCTGGGCGAGGGCAGCGTGGTAGTGAAGTAAGCATTGGCGCAAGACCGGAAGTGTCCGGCAGATGCCGGTTGGCCGAAGGTTTTAGGCGGCTGCCGGATACTTCCGGATGCGCGCCTATAATGCAAACAAGCGCAAGAACGGGCCTCATGAAAACAGGCGCGAGATCGGGAGCGTTTGACGCCTGCCGGTTGGCCGAAGGTTTTAGGCAGGCGTAAAACGCTCCCGGACAAGACGCCGCACCCCGAATTCACAGCAGTTAGGAGTAATCACCATACAAGACACGACCATTCAAAAAGAACGGGCCGCACTGGCGGGGCTTTCCGCCGCCGGCCTTGACATATCCGAGCGCAGCGATGACGCCAGCATGGACGAGCTGTGGTGCCTGGCGGAGACCGCTGGGGCTGAGCCCATCTGCACCCTTCTGCAGACCCGGGCCACTCCCGATCCCCGGAGCTTTCTGGGCGCGGGCAAGGTGCTGGAGCTGAAAGAGCTCATCCAGAACGCCCAGTGCGATCTGGCCATCTTCGACAACGAGCTCTCCCCCTCCCAGGCGAGAGTCCTGGAAAAGGAACTGGGCGTGCGGGTCCTGGACCGCACGGGCCTGATTCTGGACATCTTCGCCCAGCGGGCCCACAGCCGGGAGGGCAAGCTGCAGGTGGAGCTGGCCCAGTACCGCTACCTCCTGCCCCGGCTCACCGGTATGTGGACCCACCTGAAGCGCCAGGCGGGCACCTCCGCCCCCATCGGCACCCGCG
>CAZSAX010000186.1:0-2040 GCA_964605075.1 uncultured Oscillospiraceae bacterium | reverse complement strand
ACCTCCGGTTCCGTTCTATCGGCGGGGTAGACACTCGGGTGCTCCCCGCCCGGGAACTGACCATCCTCACCGAGCCCCCCATCTTCGGTGTGGTGGCCTGCCTGCCTCCCCATGTCCAGTCGGCCACCGACTATGACAACTCCATCCCCCTGAAGGATCTGTATATCGACATCGGTATGACCCAGGAGGAGGCTGAGAAGGCGGTTCCCATCGGCACCCCCATCACCTACCGGGGCAGCTGCTTTGAGCTGGCCAACGGCCAGATGTGCGGCAAGAGCATGGATGACCGTTCCTGCTTCACCATTTTGCTTCGTACCGCCGAGCTGCTCCGTGACAAGGAGCTGGACGTGGATCTGTATATCATGGGCAGTACCCGTGAGGAAGTCTCGGCAGCCGGCGCCATCGTAGGTACCCATGGAATCATGCCCGATTTCTGTGTGGCGGTGGATGTGACTCATGGCCGTACTCCTGACGCCCCCAAGAACCGGGCCAGCGAGCTCTACGGCGGCCCCGCTATCGGGGTGGGCCCCAATATGACCCACTGGATGACCCGCCGCATGAAGAACAAATGTAAGGAAAACGACTGGAAGTATTCTCTGGAGGTCATGTCGGGCCATACCGGCACCAACGGCTGGGATATGCAGATCAGCCGGGAGGGCGTGGCCACCTCGGTGGTATCCCTGCCCCTGAAGTATATGCATACACCCATCGAGGTACTGGCTCTGGAGGACATTGAGGCCATCGCCAAGCTGCTGGCCGCCTTCACTGTGGATCTCGGAAAGGAGGCTGAATCCCTGTGCTGAGTCTGGTCAAAGAACTGTGCGCCGCTACCGGCCCTTCCAGCTACGAGGAGGAGATTCGGGCTCTGATCCGCTCCAAGGCTGAGCCTTATGCCGACAGCATCCGGGTAGACGCCCTGGGCAACCTCATCGTTTTCAAAAATGGGAAGAAGGCCACCGGAAATAAGCTGATGCTCTGCGCCCACATGGACGAGGTTGGTATCATTATCCAGTCCATTACCGACGCCGGCTATCTCCGCTTCAAGTTTCTGGGCGGCGTGGATCGCCGTGTGGTCATTGGCAAGCCGGTGTGGATCGGCGAGAACCGCATCCCCGGCGTCATTGGCCTCAAGGCCTATCATTTGGTCAGTGAAGAAGAGGAGAAGAAGGTTCCCAAGCTGGAGGATCTGTATATCGACATCGGCGCCCGCAATAAGGAGGAGGCCGAGGCCATGGTGGAGCCCGGTGATTACGGTGTGTTTTCCGATGAGTGCGTGGAGTTCGGCAGCGGCTTCCTGAAGGCCAAGGCCATCGATGACCGTGTGGGCTGTGCTGTTCTCCTCAAGCTGCTGGAGCAGGACCTGCCCATGGACTGTAACTTTGTTTTCACTGTTCAGGAAGAAGTAGGTACCCGCGGAGCCTTCGGCGCCGCCTTCTCCATTACCCCCGAGATCGCGGTCATTTTTGAGGGTACCACCGCCGCTGACAGCCCGGCTCTGCCCGAGCACAAGCGGGTCTGCTGGCCCGGAAAGGGTCCAGTGCTCTCTCTGATCGATGGCGGCACCATTTATGACAAGGCGCTTTTTGAACTGCTCCGGGCCACGGCAGAGAATCACCAGATCCCCTGGCAGGCCAAGCATTATCTGGCCGGCGGTACCGACGCCCGGGCCATCCAGCGCACCAAGGCCGGTGTCCGGGTAGCCGGCATCTCGGCGGCAGTGCGGTATCTGCACTCGCCCTCCAGCGTGGCTGCCATTTCCGATTTTGACCATATGCTCACCCTGGCGCGGCATTTTATCGACGCCATCGCCGCCCAATAAGGAGGAAATACCATGGATATTTTGACTTTGATGCAGAAGCTGGACGCCTGCCACAGTGTGTCCGGCGGGGAAAAGGCGGTGGCTCAAGCTCTGACCGAGCTGGCTCGCCCCTATGTGGATGAGATCACCACCGATGTGATGGGCAATCTGTTTTGCCACAAGAAGGGGAACGGCCCCAAGGTGATGTTCGCCGCCCATATGGATTCCATTGGCTTTATCGT
>CAZSAX010000185.1:0-2050 GCA_964605075.1 uncultured Oscillospiraceae bacterium | reverse complement strand
CCGCCAGAAGATGGGCATGGTCTTCCAGCACTTCAACCTTTTCCCCCACAAGACCATTCTGGAAAACCTGACCCTAGCCCCCATCAAGGTCCTGAAAATGGACAAGGCCCAGGCCGAGGAAAAGGCCCTGGCCCTGCTCAGGCGCGTGGGTCTGGAGGACCGGGCCGGGGAATACCCCATCCGCCTCTCCGGCGGGCAGAAGCAGCGCGTGGCCATCGTGCGGGCGCTGATGATGGAGCCGGAAGTCATGCTCTTTGACGAGCCCACCTCCGCCCTCGACCCCGAGATGATCGGCGAGGTGCTGGACGTTATGAAGGAGCTGGCCCGGGACGGCATGACCATGGTGGTCGTGACCCACGAGATGGGCTTTGCCAAAGAAGTGGGCGACCGGATCGTGTTCATGGAAGACGGCAAGATCATCGAGATCAACACCCCCCAGGAATTCTTCGAATGCCCCAAGAGCGAGCGCAGCCGCGAGTTCCTGTCCAAGGTTCTTCTTTAATCTTTCCGCCGCCATCGCCGCCGCGGAAGAAAAATCACAACAAAACGGCGCAGCCCATGGGCTGCGCCGTTTGAGACTGTCAAAGAAGTAGGTATATCGCAGCGAAGCCCGGGCAGGGCGAGCCGCCCGGCGGGGCCGGGCGTAAATCCTTGGGGCCTTGGGCCCCAAGGATTATGCCGGCCGAATTCACTTCGGCCGAGCAGATCAAATCAAGCTTGTCAAAAAAGCCTGCTTGCGGGCTTTTTTGACAAGCTGAAGCGGCGCAGCCCATGGGCTGCGCCGTTTTCATGCTTTTCTTGTGTTCCCCTGGCCGCTATGATATAATTTTTATAATACTTCAAGATCAAATCCGGCGGACGACGATTGGCCGAGCATCCCAAAGCCGGTGGAAAAGAGGTCACCATGAAACGAGTACTGTCCATACTGCTCGCCGTTTCCGTCCTGGGCGGAAGCATGGCTTTGGCAGCGGAAAACATCACGGAAGAACTGGGTCTCACCGCGGAAGTGAAACCCGCTTCGGATTATACGGTGGAGATAAACTCCGCCGTCTATGATCGGCTGGACTTTGAGGACAGCAGCGAATACGAAAACGCCACCCGGGGTCTTATCGACGCCCCCGAATCGCTGGAGATCACCGACGCCGACGGCAACGTCATCTGGAGCCAGGCGGCTTACAGTTTTCTGGAAGATTACGACCAGGCGCCCGACACAGTGAACCCCAGTCTCTGGGAGAACACCCGCAACAACCACGCCTACGGCCTGTTTGAAGTGACCGAGGGCATCTACCAGGTGCGGGGCTACGATATGGCAAATCTCACCGTGATCGAAGGTGACACCGGCTGGATCGTGTTTGACCCGCTGATGAGCGTGGAGTGTACCCAGGCGGCCATGGCTCTGATCGAAAAGAATCTGGGTGAGCGGCCCATCAAGGCCGTCATCATTTCCCACTGCCATGTGGACCACTTCGGCGGCATCGAGGGCGTGATGAGCCTTGCGGAGGCGGCAGACAGCAGCCTTTCCATCGCCGATCAGCTTGCCAGCGGCCAGATCCCCATCATCGTCCCCCAGGGCTTTGAGGAGCACGCTGTGGAAGAAAATGTCTATGCCGGCAAGGCCATGGGCCGCCGGGCAAACTATCAGTACGGCGTTCTGCTGGAACCGGGCGTCACGGGCACGCTGGCCATGGGCATCGGCATGGGCCAGTCCACGGGCACGATCTCTTACCTCAGCCCCACTTATGAGATCTGCGAAAGCGGCGAGACCCTCGTCATCGACGGTGTGGAACTCCAGTTCCAGCTCACCCCCGGCACGGAGGCCCCCGCCGAGATGAACACCTGGCTGCCCCAGTTCAAGGCGCTCTGGATGGCGGAAAACTGCACCGGCACACTCCATAACCTCTATACCCTCCGGGGCGCACAGGTGCGTGACGGCGCCGCCTGGGCCCAATATATCACCGAGGCCGTCACCCTCTACGGCGCCGAGGCAGAGCTCACCTTCCAGTCCCACAACTGGCCCCACTGGGGCAACGAGACCGTGGTGGAGTATATG
>CAZSAX010000184.1:0-2107 GCA_964605075.1 uncultured Oscillospiraceae bacterium | reverse complement strand
TCGCCCAGGGCCATGCCGTTGAAGAACACGTGGCTGCCCATGCGCATGATGTAGCCGTATTCCTTGCGGTGCCGGATGTACTCCTCAAAGACCTTGGGATACATGGCGTAGGACAGAAGCACCTTCCAGTTCTCGTCGTCCGCGCCGTAATCCTTATCGGTCTTCTTTTCCTCGTCGATCTCGGGATAGAAGACCTTGACCTCTTCCTTGATCCTAGCCCAGTCCACCGGAGGAAGCTGGGCGCCGGGACGGCCTTCGATGGGCTTTTCGCCCTTGAGAACGATCTTCTGCAGCCACTCGGGAATGCCGCCCACGGGCTGGCCCATCAGTCCTTTGCAGAAGCTGACCACGCTGTCGGGATAAGCAAGGCTGGCGCCCTTTTCCCGGATGTTTTCCGGGGTCAGATCGTTCTGGACCATGAAGATGGCAAGGTCGCCCACCATTTTGCTGGAAGGGGTCACCTTGATGATGTCGCCCAGCATATCGTTGACCTTCTTGTACATCTCCTTGACTTCCACGAAGCGGTGGCCAAGGCCCAGCGACTCCACCTGGGGCTGCAGGTTGGTATACTGGCCGCCGGGGATCTCATATCGATAGATATCGGTGACAGGGCCGGTGAGGCCTTTGTCGAAGCTGCTGTAGCGCAGGCGCACATCGGACCAGTAGTCCGCCAGCTCCTGCAGCCGGCCGGTATCGAAGCCGGGGTCCCGCTCCTGGCCGATCATGGACTCCACCAGCGCGTTCATGCTGGGCTGGCTGGTGAGACTGGACAGCGGTTGAATGGCCGTGTCCACGATGTCCACCCCGGCCTCCGCCGCCATGAGAAGCGCGGCCACCTGGGTGCCGGTGGTGTTGTGGGTGTGCAGGTGGATGGGCAGGCCCACCTCCTGCTTGAGGACTTCAACGAGCCGCTTGGCCGCGTAGGGCTTGAGCAGGCCGGACATATCCTTGATGCAGAGCGTGTGGGCACCCATGTGCTCCAGCTCCTTGGCGAATTTGACATAGTAATCCAGGGAATACTTTTCCCGCTTGGGATCCAGAATATCGCCGGTATAGCACATGGTGGCTTCCAGGAGCTTGTTCTGGTTCAAAACCTCGTCCATGGCGGTCTGCATATTGGGGATCCAGTTCAGGCTGTCAAAGACGCGGAACACATCGATGCCCTTGCGGGCGGATTCCTGGATGAACTTGCGCACCAGATTGTCGGGATACGAGGAATAGCCCACCAGGTTGGAGCCGCGCAGCAGCATCTGGAAGGGGATGTTGGGGATCTTTTCCCGCAGCATCACCAGACGTTCCCAGGGGCTTTCATGCAGGAAGCGGTAGGCCGTGTCGAAGGTGGCGCCGCCCCACATCTCCAGGGAGAAGCAGTCCGCCAGGATCTCCGCCGTGCCCTCAGCGCCCTTGACCATGTCCCGGGTACGCATACGGGTGGACAGCAGGCTCTGGTGAGCGTCGCGCATGGTGGTGTCGGTGATGAGGAGCTTTTTCTGATCCAGCACCCACTTCTTCACCGCCTCGGGGCCCTCCCGATCCAGCATCTGCTTCAGGCCGGGCTTGGGCTCGCCGTGGGCCAGCGGGAAGCGGGGCACGTCGAACTGCTTGCGCTCGGCATCGGGGTTGGCCACCTGGATGTTGGCGATGTACTTAAGAACACGGGTGGCCCGGTCGCCGCCGGTGGCGTCAAACTCGAAGAGCTCGGGGGTCTCGTCGATGAACTTGGTGTGGCACACGCCGTTTCGGAAGCTTTCGTTGGCCAGAATGTTCGTGAGGAAGGGGATGTTTGTTTTCACACCCCGGATGTGGATCTCGTTAATGGCCCGGGTGGCCTTGCGGCAGACGCCGGCAAAGGTGTTGTCAAAGCAGGTGACCTTGACCAGCAGACTGTCGTAATAGGGGCTGATGACCGTGCCCGCGGCGGCGTTGCCGCCGTCCAGACGCACGCCGAAGCCGCCGCCGGAACGGTAGGCAGTGATCCGGCCGGTGTCGGGAGCGAAGTTGTTCTTGGGGTCTTCCGTGGTCACGCGGCACTGGATGGCATAGCCGTTGCAGCGCAGATCCTCCTGGCAGCTCAGGCCGATGTCCGGGCAGCTCAGAGGATAGCCCT
>CAZSAX010000183.1:0-2172 GCA_964605075.1 uncultured Oscillospiraceae bacterium | reverse complement strand
GCCCTTTCACGGCGGTAACATGGGTTCGAGTCCCGTACGGGTCACCACAGAAAACTCAGCAATCCTTTGGAATTGCTGAGTTTTTTATATTCTTCCCCTTTTTCATAAAGTATCCGCCCATAAAAATCATTGACAGCATAAGTTCTTCCCTTCCCGGAAATAATGATAGCGAGGCTTTGCCAAACGAAGAAAGGAAGGGTCAGAAATGACATCGAAAGAGCTTTTGTATATTGACGACGCGCTGGCGCATGCCCAGTTCCTCGCCACCCAGTTCCAGAACGCTTCCACCCAGCTCAGCGATATGGCGCTGCAGCAGACCGCCCGCAGCATGGCGGACCGCTACCGCCAGATCTACCAGCGCTTCTACAGTCTTGTGTAAGGAGGATCTTATCATGGACGACAAAACCATCATGGAAAACCTGCTGCTGACCACCAAGGGTGTGTGCGATCTGTATATGCACGGCGCCATCGAGTCCTGCACGCCCCAGGTCCACCAGGCCTTCGCCGGCGCCTTCGACGAAGCCCTGTGCATGCAGGACAGCATTTTTAAGGAAATGACCGGCAAGGGCTGGTACCAGACCGAAACCGCGGATTCCCAGAAGATCCTGCAGCTCAAGCAGAAATTCACGCCCAGCTGCTAATGCAAAAGCCTCCCTCATGGGGAGGCTTTTCTAATTTCATACACACTGCGCTCATAGTCCCGTTCGTGCACCAGCACTTCATACTCATACATATAATCGGGATCCATGCCCATAGTTCCCACCCGGCCCCGGGTCACACTGCCCCAGCCGCCCATACGGCTGCGGCTTTTGACTTTGAAGCGTATCCCCGCCGCCCGCAGAACATCGGTGACACGCTGATAAGCGCGGACATCATAACCAAGATAAACGCTTTTGGCATTGAAGATGGTGATCATGGCGCACCTCCCTGGGCCCAATATACCACGCGCCCTCCATCTGTGCAATAAAAAAGAGGAGCTCCCGCTCCCCTTTCGCCTTTACCAGAGATAGTCCTCCGGGTCGGCATTCAAGCCGTTCCGGGTCATTTCAAAGTGCAGATGACTGACCTCTGCAGCCTCTCCCAAAGCGCTGCCGCCCACATGGCCCACCGTCTGCCCCTGGCTCACAAGCTGCCCGGCGGACACCGCCGGATCCGGCGCCAGATTGGCATAAACGCTGTTCACTCCGTCCTCATGCTGGATCTCCACGCTGACGCCCAGCAGCGGATCCTCCCAGATCCGCACAACGGTCCCATCCGCCGCCGCCAGCACCGGTGTGCCGTGAGTACAGGCAATATCCAAGCCCTCATGGCAGCGCCAGTCCGCCATAGTAGCATCGTACTGGAGCGTCTGGCCGCTGTCTGCGCGCTCGATCACCCCATCCACCGGCCAGAGATATTCCTCCGCCGCCGCGCTCTCCTGCGCCGCCGCAGAGGCCGCAGGAGACGCCTCTGCCATCACCTCCGCCGCTTCGCTCTGGGGCAGCATGGTGACCACCGCTTCTTCCCGGATGGCGACCCCTGCCGTTTCCAAATTTCCGTCATCTACATCAGTCCCCCCGCCGGACAGCAGGATCCACGAAGAGGTTCCCACCACCGCGGCGCACAGGCCAAGGACTATGTAGAAGCCCTTGCCCCCCTGGGACCCGCTGAACACGGAGCCCATTTTCTTAAACATATTCGACCTCCATAAAAAATGGTGTTTCCAAGGCTATTATTGCCATGGAAACACCACTTTTATGCAGAGGCTTTCGGATTATTTTTTGATGGAGAAGAAAGCCGCCTTCCCCGGATAGCGGGGCACGTCGAACAGCTCGTCCTCAATGCGCAGCAGCTGGTTGTACTTGGCCACGCGGTCGGTGCGGCTGGGAGCGCCGGTCTTGATCTGGCCGGCATTCACGGCCACGGTGAGATCGGCGATGGTGGTATCCTCGGTCTCGCCGGAGCGGTGGGAAATGACCGCGGTCCAGCCGGCCCGGTGGGCGGTCTGGATGGCGTCCAGGGTCTCGGTGAGGGTGCCGATCTGGTTGAGCTTGATGAGCACCGCATTGGCGCAATCCAGCTCAATGCCCTTCCTGATGCGCTCGGTATTGGTGACGAACAGGTCGTCGCCCACCAGCTGCACCCTGTCGCCGAGGGTGTCCTTCAGGAGGTTCCAGCCGTCCCAGTCGTCCT
>CAZSAX010000182.1:0-2186 GCA_964605075.1 uncultured Oscillospiraceae bacterium | reverse complement strand
CGCATCGAGATGCTGGGCACCGCCCGCCAGGTGAAGGTGACCAAGGAAAACACCATCATCGTGGACGGCGGCGGCGACAGCCAGGCCATCCGCGACCGTGTGCGCCAGATCAGCTCCCTCATCGAGACCACCACCAGCGACTACGACACGGAAAAGCTCACCGAGCGCCTGGCCACGCTGGCCGGCGGCGTGGCCGTGATCAGAGTCGGCGCTGCCACCGAGACCGAGATGAAGGAAAAGAAGCTGCGCATCGAGGACGCCCTGAACGCCACCCGTGCGGCCGTGGAAGAAGGCATTGTGGCCGGCGGCGGCACGGCTTACGTCCTGGCCGGCAAGGCCGCGGCGAAGCTGGCCGAGAGCCTGGAGGGCGACGAAAAGACCGGCGCCAAGAGCATTGCCAAGGCCCTGGAGGCTCCCATTATGCAGATCGCGGCCAACGCCGGGCTGCAGGGCGCTGTGATCCTGGACCGCATCCAGAACAGCGAAGTGCCCTCCTACGGCTTCAACGCCGCCGAGGAAGAATACTGCGACATGATCGCCGCCGGCATCGTGGACCCCACCAAGGTCTGCCGCAGCGCTCTGCAGAACGCCGCCTCCGTGGCCTCCATGGTGCTGACCACCGAGAGCCTTGTCACCGACATCAAGGAGCCTGTGGCGGCTGCGCCTGCGGCTCCCGACATGGGCGGCATGTACTAAGGATTTAGTAAATCTTTTTTATAAAGATTCCCGCTTAGGGGCGGCATGTACTAAGAGTAAACAGCCTATAATGAAAACCGCTGACGGGGTTCCGTCAGCGGTTTTTGTTATTTTTGGGGATTTCCAGGCCGGCTTCCATGGCCCGGAGCTGCATTTCGCCGCAGAAAAGCTGCGCGGATGTGAGACGTTCCACGGCCAGGCTGATATCCTGGCGGCGCAGGAGGATATGGATGCTGTCATTGACGGCATCGGACAGATAATAATACATTTCCTCGTAGTACGACATAGTATCACCTCGGGAATATTTTAGGACAAATAGTCCAATAATGCAATAGGACAAATTGTCCTGTTATATAGTTCGCTTGGTGATGAACATGAAATTGCGTATCCGTGATTTGCGGGAGGATGCGGATCTGACACAGAAGAAAGTGGCGGACTATCTGCGTTGCGATCAATCCCTGTATTCCAAATATGAACGGGAAGAAAGAGCCATTCCGGTGGAACTGCTGGATAAGCTGGCGGATTTCTACGGTGTGAGCGTGGACTATCTGCTGGGGCGGACGGATGTGGCGAAGCCCTACCCGAAAAAGTGAAATGTGAGCCCTTTCGCCGGGGGTGCCCGGCGGGAGGGTTTGTTTTTTTGCTTGACATAAATTATATTTAGAATTAGAATAAACTGTCTGATAATATGCTGGGCAGGGGTTTGCCCGCATGTTGTTTTCCTGACTCATCGGATGGGGCGCTTGATGCCCGCCGTATTCAAAATCACAAAATTTGTGAAAGGGAGGTGTGTATACTCAGTATGGGAATCATTCTAGCCATCGTTGGGCTGATCGTGGGCGCTGCCGCGGGTTTTATCGGCGGACAGATGTACCGCAAGAACGTGGCAGAGCGGGAGATCGGCTCTGCGGAAGAGGAAGCCAAACGAATCCTTAATGAAGCCATCAAGGCCGCCGAAAGCAAAAAGCGCGAAGCGCTGGTGGAGGCCAAGGAAGAGATACACAAAAGCCGCGCGGAGCTTGACCGCGAAGTGAAGGAGAGACGTGCCGAGCTCTCCAAGCAGGAACACCGCCTGCAGCAGAAAGAAGAACATCTGGACAAAAAGACCGACGCCATCGACCGGAAAAACGAGCTGCTGACCAAGAAGATCTCCGAGATCGAGACCCAGCAGGAAGAAGTCCGGCAGGTGAAAAAATCCCAGCTTGAAATGCTCGAGCGCATCTCCGGCTACACCGCCGAAGAGGCCAAGGCCATGCTCATCGACTCCCTGGCGCAGGAAGTGGTGCACGAGCAGGCCGTGAAGGTCCGGGAGATCGAGCAGCAGTACAAGGACGAGGCCGACAGCCGGGCCCGGGAGATCATCGCCCTGGCCATTCAGCGCTGCGCCGCCGACCATGCCAGCGAAGTGACCGTGTCCGTGGTGCCCCTGCCCAACGACGAAATGAAGGGCCGCATCATCGGCCGCGAGGGCCGCAACATCCGCACCCTCG
>CAZSAX010000181.1:0-2240 GCA_964605075.1 uncultured Oscillospiraceae bacterium | reverse complement strand
ATACTGCACACCTGTTTCCGTGTCAACCCAAATTTCACGGGAGGACAGGCCGCCCTCGCTATATACCTTTTCAAAGCGTTTCTCTTTTGCCATTGGTTTCTCCTTTTTGCGGGCGGACAGAGTCGTCCGCCCCTACAGGTGCGGTGTGCGGGTCGATGTGGGCATCGACCCCTACAAATTATCGCAAGGGGTACGGCGCAAATTTTTTAAATAAGGGCAGGCTCACGCCTGCCCTTCCCTATTATTCGGCTTTGTCGTCCTCAAAGAAGGTCTTGGCGCTGGCGGCCAAGCCTGCCAAGCCCTGCAGCTCACTGGGGATGATGATCTTGGTGGCCTTGCCATCGGCGATCTTCTCCATGGCCTCCAAGCTCTTGAGCTTGATGACCTGATCGTTGGGGGCGGCCTCGTTCAGCATCTTCAGAGAGTCGGCCATTGCCTGCTGCACCTTCATAATGGAGGTGGCCTCAGCCTCGGCGGCCATGATCTTGGCCTGCTTGGCGGCATCGGCGCGGAGAATGGCGGACTGCTTTTCACCCTCGGCAACGAGGATCTGGCTGGCCTTCTGGCCCTCGGCCTGCAGGATGGCTTCGCGGCGCTCGCGCTCGGCCTTCATCTGCTTTTCCATGGCGTTCTGGATCTCACGGGGAGGGAGAATGTTCTTCAGCTCCACGCGGTTGACCTTGATGCCCCAGGGATCGGTGGCCTCATCGAGGATGGCACGCATCTTGGCGTTAATGACATCGCGGGAGGTGAGGGACTGGTCAAGCTCCATGTCACCGATGATGTTACGGAGGGTAGTTGCGGTCAAGTTCTCAATGGCGGACATGGGGTACTCCACACCGTAGGTATAGAGCTTGGGGTCGGTGATCTGGAAGTAGATCACGGTGTCGATCTGCATGGTGACGTTATCCTTGGTGATAACGGGCTGGGGCGGGAAGTCTGCCACCTGCTCCTTCAGGGAGACGGTCTTGGCGATGCGCTCGATGAAGGGGATCTTGAAATGAAGACCCACGTTCCAGGTAGTGCTGTAGGCACCCAGACGCTCGATGACACAGGCCTTTGCCTGGGGGACGACGCGGATGTTGCGGATGATGGTAATGATAATGAGAATGACAAATACGAGCCAGAAAATTCCTCCGAAAGGCATACAAAAGTCCTCCTTTTTTATAGTTTGACTTCGTCGTTTACAGTCATATATTCGGGCAACTCCGTGACCATGAGCTTCACGCCCTCGATGCGGATGGCGCGCACCATGCGGCCTTCCTCGATCACGTTTCCGGTGACGGAGCGGGCGGTCCAGGTCTTGCCGCCAACGGTGACGGTACCGGTGCCGGAAATGTTGTCAATGACCTGGGTGACCACGCAGATGGCGCCGATGACCATATCGGCGTTGGTGGCGGTTTTTCTTGTGTTCAGGTGCTTTTTCATCCGGGGGTACAGCAGCAGGAAGCAAATGGCGGAAACGAGGAAAAACAGCAGGAACTGAAGCCAGAGGGGGGCCCTCAGTGCGCACGCCGCCAGAGCGGCCAGGGCGCCGGCTGTGAACCAGATGGAGCACAGGGCCGCCGTCAGCAGCTCCAGCACCAGGAATACCCCGGCGATGACCATCCAAACAATAAACATTATATCCACAGGAATCACTCCTTTCTTGCGTGAATTATATCATTAAGGAAGATAAATGTATAGTGAAATTTTTGACTGCCTCTTTACTTTTTAGCTTTAGTGTTGTAAAATACTACACGAACAAAACAGAGGCCGGAAACAAGCCGGCCTTCACGGGTTGGAGGAAACCATGAACAAAGCGAATACCAAGCCCCGCTTCGATATGATGTACAAGGCCATTCTGGCGCTGGAGACCGAGGAGGAATGCACCAAGTTCTTTGAGGATCTCTGCACTGTTATGGAACTGCAGGCCATGGAGCAGCGATTCCATGTGGCTTGGCTTCTGAACAAAGGCATGATCTACAACGATATTCTGGCGGAGACCGGCGCATCCAGTGCTACCATCAGCCGTGTCAAGCGCAGTCTGCAGTACGGTGAGGAGGGGTACTCCATCGTATTCGAACGCCTGGCGGATGAAATCGCCGCCGATCCCCGCGGTCCCAAGAAGAAGGACTGAAAAGAGAAGAAAATTTCGAAAAAATTGGATTTTACCTATTGACAAACGGCTTTGTTAGAGGTATACTAGCAAAGCCGTTTGAAGAGCGGGAGCTCTTGGGAGCATAGCTCAGCTGGTTAGA
>CAZSAX010000180.1:0-2244 GCA_964605075.1 uncultured Oscillospiraceae bacterium | reverse complement strand
AGAGCTGGTAGACCGTGGTGGAGATGGTAGCGGTGCGGCCGGGGGTATAGCCGGCGATCATGCTCGTGGCGCCGTATTCCCCCAGCGCCCGGGCAAAGGCAAGAACCGTTCCCGCCAGAATGCCCGAGCGGCAGGCCGGCAGACGGATGCGCCAGAAAATATAGGAATTTGACAGCCCCAGGGTCTGCCCCGACCAGGCCAGATTCTCATCAAAGGCCTCAAAGGCCCCCCGGGCGGTGCGGTACATGAGGGGAAAGATCACCACCACCGTGGCAAAAATGGCCGACCACCAGGTCATGGTAAGCTTAATGCCGAAAACGGCCAGAAACCATTTGCCCACGATGCGCTTGGGTCCCAGGACCCGCAGCAGCAGATAGCCCACCACCGTGGGCGGCAGCACCAAAGGCAGCGTCAGGATCACATCCAGAACGCCCTTGACCACCGGGGATGTCTTGGAAATATAGTAAGCGGCAAAAATGCCCACAAAGAATATGATCACCGTGCTGATCCCGGCAATGCGCAGGGAATTCCACAGAGGAAACCAGTCCATCTGTCGTTCCTCCTTTCAACAAAGCGCCGGGAGGCCGAATACGGCCCCCCGGCGAGAGCTCCTATCGTATAACGATCAAGCCATGGGCGTGAAGCCGACGCCCTCAAAGATGGCGTCCGCCGCATCGCCGGTGCAGAAGGCCAAAAAGGCTTCCGCCGCTGCGGGATTCTCGCTGACGTTCAGCACCGCCGCGGGATAAATCACCTGGCCGCACATCTCCGCCACAGCGGTATCCACCACCTCAAGGCCGGCGGAGAACGCGTCGGTGGCATAGATGATGCCGCAGTCCACGACCGCCTCGGAAACCTGGGTGGTCACTTCCTTGACGTTGCTGCCATAGGTGATGCAGCCGGCCGTCGCCAGCTCCTCCTCGCTCAGTTCATAGTAAGCCAGGATCTTCTGGGTGTACTGACCCACGGGGACGTCCTCGTTGCCCATGGCAAGGAACACATCGCCGTTTGTCAGCAGCTCCGCCAGCTGGTCATAGGATTCGATGCCCTTGGGATTGCCTTCGGGAACGGCCAGGGCGACCTTGTTCTCCAGAATGTTGAAGCGGCTCTCGGAAACCACAAAATCCAGGCCGTCGGTGTTCACGTCGGTGCTGGCGGTGATATCCAGCTGGTTCATCTGCTTCTGACCGGCGGAGATGAACACGTCGCAGGCGGCGCCTTCTTCGATCTGGGTCTTGAGGGTGCCGGAGGAGTCAAAGTTGAAAACGATCTCCACCTCCGGGTTTTCTTCCATGAAGAGCTCGCCGATCTCGGTGAGGGTCTCGGTCATGGAAGCCGCCGCGAAAACGATCAGCTCGCCGGACAGAGCGCTTTCCGCCTCTGCGGCAGCTTCCGCCGCCGCTTCGGCTTCGGCGGCCGCTTCGGCCAGGCCGGCTTCAATGCTGTCCAAACTGGCCTGGATGGCGTCGAGCTTGGCGGCAAATTCTTCGCCGCCCGTGCTGCTGCAGCCGGCAAAGAGGCAAAACAGCATAGTGAGGCTCATAAGCAGTGCGATGGTCTTTTTCATGTTGGGTCTCCTTTCAAAAATAAAAAATGTCCGTCTTCGTCAGACGGACACAATCCTGCCGGAGACCCACCCCGGCCATCAATGCAATTCCGTCTCCTTTTCAAGCAAGGGAAGGCCGTTTCGTTTCCAACATCGACCCCGTGACCGCTGGACGCGGTCAGGCCCGGGTTCCATAGCGAAAGCCTTAGGAACCGGGGCTCGAAGACACTTATATTATCGCAAATGCCACCCGGGATGTCAACCCATTTAAAACAAAGAAAAGGCCGGAAAAAGCATGGAAAAATCCGTTGACAAGCCTCTTTTCTTATGGTAATATATCAAAGCCGCTTTGAAAGGGGTCATATTAAGTCGGCCTTGGCCGCCCCCGGGACAGCGAGCCCGAAAGGAAGGAAAATTTTCAAATGCACGCAATCATTGAAACCGGCGGTAAGCAGTACCGCGTGGCCGAGGGCGATGTGATCTATGTGGAAAAGCTGGACGCCGAAGAAGGCGCCGCCATCAGCTTCGACAAGGTCCTGGCCGTCATCGGCGAAGAATCCCAGTTCGGCGCCCCCTATCTGGAAGGCGTCAAAGTGGCCGGCACCGTTCTGAAGAACGGCAAAGGCAAGAAGATCCGCGTTTACAAGATGAAGCCCAAGAAGGGCTATCGCAACACCAAGGGCCATCGTCAGCCTTAC
>CAZSAX010000179.1:2093-2368 GCA_964605075.1 uncultured Oscillospiraceae bacterium | reverse complement strand
CCGGCGGCCAGCATGTGCAGGCCATGGAAAAACGCACCATGGCCGAGGTCATCACCAAGGTCCTCTACCCCGCCGACGACCATCCCGAAGGCAAGGAGCTGCGCCTGAAGCAGCAGTATTTCTTCGTCTCCGCCACCGCCCAGGACATTGTCCGCAAGCACCGCAAGCAGTGGGGCGATGTGCGCAGCTTTCCGGAGCACCACATCATCCAGATCAACGACACCCATCCCACCCTCATCATCCTCGAGCTCATGCGCATTTTCATGGACGAGGAC
>CAZSAX010000179.1:0-2083 GCA_964605075.1 uncultured Oscillospiraceae bacterium | reverse complement strand
CCTGGACACCGTGGCCCGCTCCGTGGCCTACACCAACCACACCGTCATGAGCGAGGCGCTGGAGCGCTGGCCCCAGGGTCTGGTGCAGAGCCTGCTGCCCCGGGTGTGGCAGATCATCACCGAGCTCAATAAGCGCTGGGGCGGCTGGCTGGTGGAGCATTTCGGCTCCGACCGGGAGGCCATTGAGCGCAACCTCATCCTCTTCGGCGGCGACGTGCACATGGCCAAGCTCTGCCAGGCGGTGTGCTATAAGATCAACGGCGTATCCCGCCTCCACGGCGAGATCCTAACCGCCCAGCTCTTCAACGATGTCTATAAGCTCCGCCCCGAGCGCTACACCTACGTCACCAATGGCATCGACCACCGCCGCTGGCTCACCCAGATCAACCCCGGCCTTGCCGGCCTTGTAAGCGACTGCATCGGCGACGGCTACCTCCGCCGGCCGGAAGAGCTTCTGGGCCTGCGCCGGTTTGAAACGGACGAAGCCGTTCTTGGACGCCTCAACGCCATCAAACAGGAAAACAAGGAGCGCTTTGCCCGGTGGTTCCAAAAAGCCCAGGGCGGCCGGCTGGATCCCAACGCCGTTTTGGACGTGCAGATCAAGCGTCTGCATGAGTACAAGCGCCAGCTCATGTGCGCCATGCTCATCGCCCATCTGCAGGAACAGATCCACCAAAACCCGGAAGCCCCCTTCCTGCCCCGGAGCTTCGTGTTCGGCGCCAAGGCCGCCGGCGGCTATGTTGTGGCCAAGCGCATCATCGAACTTCTCATCGAGCTTTCGGAAAACGTGAACAAAGACCCCCTCTGCCGGGACAAGCTCCAGGTCTTCTTCCTGGAAAACTATCGGGTCTCCGTGGCGGAAAGCCTGATCCCCGCCGCCCAGGTCTCGGAGCAGATCTCCACCGCCGGCAAGGAAGCCAGCGGCACCGGCTGCATGAAGCTGATGCTCAACGGCGCCGTCACCATCGGCACCCTGGACGGCGCGAACGTGGAGATGTACGAGCGCCTCGGCGACGAGAACATGCAGCTGTTCGGTCTGCGGGCGGCGGAAGTGGACGCCCTTCGGCCCACTTACGACCCCAAGAGCATTTACGACAGCAACGCCGATCTGCGCAGCGTGCTGGACCGCTTCAGCGGCATGGGCTATTCCGACCTGGTCTCCGGCCTTCTCTACGGCGGCGACCAATACATGCTCCTGGCGGATTTCGCGGACTACGTCAAGGCCCACAAGGCCCTGTACGCGCGCATCGCCGACCCCATGGAAGCGGCCCGCATTTCCCTTGTTAACATCGCAGAGGCCGGCATTTTTGCCGCCGACCGCGCTGTTGAAGAATACGCACAAAACATCTGGCACATCGAAAGGAGAAAAACATGAAGACAAGCGCAAAGATCCTGTCTCTGATCCTGGTCATCGCCATGCTTTTCAGCGTGAACGCCCTCGCCGCCTCCGGCGAAGCCAGCGACGAGAGCGTCCTGGCCATGAACGCTTCCGCAGAAGCCAGCGTGGTCCTGTATCAGATCTCGGAAGACGACTTTGTTGATGCTTCCGCCGATGCGGAGGGCATCACCATCCGCGCCGGTGTCATCGACGAAACCGGAGCCGAAGGTGTGGATATGAACATCACCGAGTTCACCACCGCCGGCTTCCAGGTCACCGGCGGTGAATACACCATCGCCGACTCCGTCATCACCAAGGAAGTCGTGGAAGATGTGGACGCCAACGCCGCCGGCGGCGCCATCGCCTCCGTCTCCAACGGCATCCTCACCATCGACAACTGCAGCTTCATCAACAACGGCAAGGGCGGCCGCAACGGCAACTACACCGTGGAATGCAAGAACACCGGCATCCTGGTGGTCATCAACTCCGACATCATCCAGACCGGCTCCGCCGGCGACCCCGAAGGCTACACCGCCGACATCGCCGATCCTCCCTCCAACGCCGCTCTGACCATCTCCGGCTACGCCCGGGCCAACATGTCCTACGGCCAGAGCCAGACCTATTACTACGGCTCCTACGTGGAGACCGAAGGCTGGGCTGCCATGTCCACCGACTCCGCCCAGTCCGGCTTCGCCTTCTACAGCT
>CAZSAX010000178.1:0-2386 GCA_964605075.1 uncultured Oscillospiraceae bacterium | reverse complement strand
GTTGGGGATGTCGTGGAGCTTCAGATCCAGAAATATCTTGTGGCCCCGCTGCTTCAGTTCCCGCACAATGGCAGGACCCACGGCATAAAACAGCTCCATGCCGATCTTCACGAAGGGCTTTTTGCCCGTAAATTTATCCAGAAACGCAAAGGTCTCCGCGGCGCTGGCAAAATCGCAGGCCACGATAACGTCTTTCCCCATTTATCTTGCTCCTCCTATGATATCTTTCAGATTTTCAATGCCGTACTGAGCCATCACAGCGGGCAGGGCCGCCACGATATCCCGGCAGGCATAGGGGTTGACCAGATTCGCCGCGCCCACTTCCACCGCCGTGGCCCCGGCCAGCATCATCTCGATCACATCCTCGGCGCTGGAAACGCCGGCCACGGCGATCACCGGGATCTTCACCGCGCCGGCCACCTGATAGACCATGCGCAGGGCCACCGGGAACACCGCCGGGCCGGAGAAGCCGCCCATGGTGTTGGCAATGACCGGCTTTCTGCGCTTGAGGTCAATGCGCATGCCCTGAAGGGTGTTGATGAGGCTGATGCCGTCCGCCCCGGCCTCCTCGCAGGCCAGGGCCATGGAGACGATGTCCGTGACGTTGGGCGTCAGCTTGAGGATGACGGGCTTGGTGGTGACGGCCTTGACGGCCTTCGTCACTTCCGCCGCCGCAGCGGGGTCGGTGCCGAAGCTCATGCCGCCGCCGTGGACATTGGGACAGCTGATATTCACTTCCAGCCAGCCCACCTGCTCGCATTTATCAAGCTTTTCGCAGGTATAGGCATAGTCCTCCACGGAAAAGCCGCTGACATTGGCCATGACTTTTTTCCGGAAGCACTTGGCGAGCCTGGGCAGTTCTTCTTCGATGACCTTGTCCACCCCGGGGTTCTGCAGGCCCACGGCATTAATAAGGCCGGAGGAGCACTCCGCAATGCGGGGGGTGGGGTTTCCGAATCGGGGGTCTTTGGTGGTGCCCTTAAAAGAGAAGGTACCCAGGCAGTTGATGTCGTAAAGTTCGGCAAATTCATAGCCGTAGCCGAAGGTGCCGCTGGCGGGGATGACGGGATTATCCAGCTCGATGCCGCAAAGGTTCACATTCAGCGTTCCCACAGCAGTTCCTCCTTCCGCAGTACGGGGCCCTCCTTGCAGATACGCTTGGGCCCGGCCACCGTTTCGCAGGAGCAGCCCATGCAGGCGCCGAAGCCGCAGCCCATGCGCTCTTCAAAGCTGAGCTGTCCGGTGGTTTTCGCCGCTTTGAACACGGCCTTGAGCATAGGCTCCGGGCCGCAGGTGAAGAAGTAGTCGTAGTCGGCGTCTTTCATGGCTTCGGTGACAAAGCCGGAAATGCCGTAGGATCCGTCCGCCGTGGTCACCGCCACGTCGCAGCCCAGGGCCTTGAACTCTTCTTCGTAAAAAATTTCGTCTTTGGTGTTGAATCCCAGGATCACCCGGGGCCGGATGCCCTTTTGGATAAGCGCCTTGGCCAGACCCACCATGGGGGCGCTGCCGATGCCGCCGCCGATGAGCAGCGGCTTTTTGCCGTCCGCCGCCGCGTCAAAGCCGTTGCCCAGGCCCGTGAGCACATCCAGCGTGCCATGGCTCATGGCGGCCAGGACCGCGGTGCCCCGGCCCATGATCTTATACAGGATGGTCACGGAGCTTTCATCCCAGTCGCAGACCGAGATGGGCCGGCGGAGAAAGAAGCCGTCCAGCTTGATATTGATGAACTGGCCGGGCACGGTGATGGCAGACACATCGCCCTCCAGGCGCATGCGCATGACCCCTTCCGCGATGGGCCGGTTCTCGGTGATTTTGAGAAAAACCTGTTTCATGGCGCTCCTTATGCGTCGATGGTGGAGATGGTGAGGGTGGTCTCTTCCAGCACGTCCAGCAGCACCTTGACGGTGTCGAGGTTGGTGAAGATGGTGACGTTGTTCTCCGTGGCGCAAAGGCGGATCTTCTGGCCGTCGGAGAGGCCGTCGGCGCCGATGTCCCGGGTGTTGAGAACGTAGGCGATGTGGCCCTGGCGGATGGAGTCCAGCACTTCCTCGCTGCCGTCGCTGAGCTTTTTGAGGGTGCGGGTGCGGATGCCGTTTTCCTTGAGATAACGGGCGGTTCCCGCAGTGGCCTCGATGTTGAAGCCCAGGTTATAGAAACGGCGGATCAGGGGCAGGGCCTCGGCCTTGTCCTGGTCGGCGATGGTGGCAAAGACGGTGCCATAGTTCTGCAGGCGCATGCCGGCGGCCTGCAGGGCCTTGTAAACGGCACGGTTGTGCTTGTCGTCGTAGCCAATAGCCTCACCGGTGGACTTCATTTCGGGGGACAGGTAGGCGTCCAGACCCCGGAGCTTGTTGAAGGAGAACACAGGGGCCTTGACGTACCA
>CAZSAX010000177.1:0-2465 GCA_964605075.1 uncultured Oscillospiraceae bacterium | reverse complement strand
TGGAGCGCATCGGTATCGATGCGCTCCATTAACTGTTATACGGACACCCGCCGAACCCGGCGGGTGTTTTTATTGTTTTGGGGATTACAGGCCCAGAGCGGCCAGCAGGTCCGAAAGCTTCACATAGGCTTCGCCATCCATGCTGACCACAGCCAGTTCGGCCTCGGTCTGCAGGGGCTCCACGGTGATGCTGCCGTCGGCGTTCTCGGTGATGACGCCGTTGACCACGCCGCCTTCTTCCACATTCAGAGCGTCCAGCACGCAGGTCTCCGTGACGTTCCACACTGCGTCCGCGGCCACGTTCACGGTCACGCCAAGGCTTTCATAGCCGGCGAAATCGGG
The DNA here is from genome assembly GCA_964605075.1 of uncultured Oscillospiraceae bacterium. Classification (GTDB taxonomy): domain Bacteria; phylum Bacillota; class Clostridia; order Oscillospirales; family Oscillospiraceae; genus CAJOIG01. Next base: position 2,123 of record CAZSAX010000177.1, on the reverse strand, counting down.
GATGTACCAGGTGCAGGCGCTGTCTTCCGCGTAGGGCTCCCAGTAAGCCTGCCAGGTGTCATAGTCCCAGGTCTCCACGGTGCCGGTCCAGTCGGCGGCGCTGATGTCGATGACGCAGGGACGCATGTAGTCGTAGTGCTTCACATCGCCTTCATAGGCGCCGTTGGTCATCTTCAGAAGGACCTGCTTGCCCTCCGCCACATCGCCGGAGGCGAGGGTATAGGGGGTGTCGTCGTTGTTGACCACGGTCATCATGATGATGCCGTTGGGGGAGACGACTTCCGCATTGTCCAGGGTGATGTCCACGCAGGTGGACTTGATGAGGAACACGGCGCCGTCAATGAAGTCCACATATTCGCCATAGGCTTCGCCGTAGTTTTCGCCGAAGTCCAGGCCGTCCACGGTGTTTTCCAGCGCCTTGTCAACGCCCACCAGGGAGTCCTTGATGACGACCAGAGCGGTCTTCTGGCCCTGGGCGGTGCCGGGCTGGTTGGAGGCGTGCATCATGTTGGGGGCATGGATCTCAAAGCAGTTGCGGCCGCCCCAGAATTCGCTGCCGGCGTCGTTCGTGGCGCCGGTGTTGTACTGCATGACCTCTTCGGGGGCGTCGGAGCCGGGCAGGGCGTAGACCTCGCCGTTGTTGGAGATGATGACGGCCATATCCTCGCCGTAGAGGCGGGAGGCGTAGAAGTAGTCATGGCAGGAGGTGTCGGCATAGGTGGCGTAGCCGCCCCAGTAGCTGATGCCGTCGGAGTTGTAGCTGTAGAACCAGAGGCCGGGGTTCTTGGCGGAGTCGGTGGACATGGCTGCCCAGCCGTCGGCGATGCAGGCGCTGTTGAAGTAATAGGTGGTGGTGGCGCCTTCGGAGAAGTTGGTGCGGGTGATGCCGCCCACAAGGAGCTTCTGGTTGGTGTCCACTGCGCCTTCGGTGCCGCCGTAGGAGACGACCACGGAGTCGTTAAGGACCAGGGTGGCGGTGTCGTGAGCCGCCACGGTCATGCGCCGGACGCCGGCGACTTCCATGTAGGCGTTGTTGATGTAGAGGGTGCCTTCGTCCACGGAGGCGGCGTTCTGTGTGCCGTCATCGGTGAGGATGATGGCGCTGTTGAAGCTGTCCGTGGCAGTCTCGCCGAGGAAGGTGGGGTAGGTGATCTCGATGAGGTCTTCCGCACCCCCGAAGGTATAGTCATTGCCGCCGGTGAGGGTGAGGCCGGCGGAAGCGCCGGAGCCGACGCCGGTGATGACCAGGTTTTCGGCGTGATCCATGTCGATGATGGGCTCGGCGCTGCCGGCGCCGGTGAGCTCAAAGCCCTCGGTGGTCTCCACGAGGCCGTCGGCGGTGATGCCGATGCGGGCGGTCTCTGCGTTGGAAGACATGTTGGTGGAGCCGGTGGCGGCGGAGGCGATGGCGATCTCCTCGCTGGTGTAGACCGATTCGCCGGTCTCGCCGGAGGCGGCCAGGGCGGAAACGCTCAGGCACAGGCAGAATGCCAGCATCAGGGCCAGAAGTTGCTTTGCTTTTTTCATATTGTTCTCCTTTATAAGTGGAAGGAAAGGCCCCTGAAAAGGGGCCTTATGGGCAGAGATTTATTACAGGTCCAGCAGCCACTGCAGGAACTCGGCAAACACGGAGCCGGCTTCCACGGTGACGTTCATGGCAGCGCCTTCGGCGGCCTGGGCCGCAGGGGTGATGACGATGTCACCTTCCCAGGTGCCGCCGCCGATGGTGTTGACGACTTCGCCGTTCACGGTAACGGTGCCGTTGATGATGCCGCCGGCTTCCACGGTGAGAGCATCGATGCAGGATTCGCCGGTGACGTTCCAGGTGGAGTCAGCGCTCAGGATCATGGAGGCGGTGGTGCCGGTGCCGTCGTGGTATTTCTCGGTATCCAGGATCCAGTAGCAGGAAGCGTCGGCCTTGCAGTCCTCGGTCCACAGGGCATCCCACTGAGCCTTGTCATAGGCGTTGTAGGCGCCGGACCAGGTGGCGTTGTCCAGGGTGACGACGCAGTTGCGCTGGTAGTCGTAGTGCTCCACATCGCCGGTGATGTCGGAGTTCTTGATGGTCAGCTCGGTGCCCTTGCCGGTCATATCGTTGGCGGCCAGAGCATAGCGGCTCATGG
>CAZSAX010000176.1:0-2524 GCA_964605075.1 uncultured Oscillospiraceae bacterium | reverse complement strand
TCCGGCCGGTTGGTGGCCGCCAGAATGATGACGCCGGTGTTCCCCTCAAAGCCGTCCATTTCGGTCAGAAGCTGGTTGAGGGTCTGCTCCCGCTCGTCGTTGCCGCCCATGCCGCCGGTGTTTCGCTTCTGGCCGATGGCGTCGATCTCATCGATGAAGATGATGCAGGGGGCTTTTTCCTTTGCCTGGCGGAAAAGATCTCTTACCTTGCTGGCACCCATGCCCACGAACATCTCCACGAACTCCGAGCCGGAAATGGAGAAGAAGGGGACGTTTGCCTCGCCGGCGACCGCCTTGGCCAGCATGGTCTTGCCGGTGCCCGGAGGGCCCACCAGAAGAACGCCTTTGGGCATGGTGGCGCCGATGTCTTTGTATTTGCCGGGGTTGTGCAGGTAATCAACAATCTCCGACAGGCTTTCCTCCGCCTCATCCACACCTTCTACGTCATCGAAGGTGATGCCGTCGGAGGACTTGACATAGACCTTGGCGTTGGACTTGCCCATGTGGAAGGACATGGCGTTAGGGCCGCTGGCTTTATCCACCAGCTTCTTCGACATGAATTGGCCGATGCCGATAAAGATGGCCATCGGCAGTATCCAGGTCAAAAGAAAGCTCAGCAGGGGGGACATTTCCTCCACGATCTCCTGGGTGAACACCGCGCCGGATTCATACAAACGGCTCACCAGTTCCGGATCGTTCATAACGCCGGTTTTGTAAATGATCCCGGTATCGGCGTTGGTAAACAGGATCTGATGGTCCTGGATCTCCACCTGGCCGATCTCTCTGTTTTCGGTCATTGCCATGAAGGTTCCGTAGTCGACCTCCTTGACCCGGTGGCTGGCAATGTACGGGATCAGCAGCGTGTTCAGCAGCAGAATGACCAGGACGGCAATTCCGTAGTAATAAATGAGCGGCTTTTTGGGGGATTTGACTTCGTTCATAATGGTGCCTCCTCAAGTGTTCAAAAATGAACAGGTGTTGACTTCTTCCGCGTTTTATCTTACAATTCGGAGGGATACAGGTCAATAAGCAGAAGTGTTGGAAAATGTACAATTATCAACAACTGACCCATGAAGTGTTCATTTTTTGAGGGATGGAGGTAGGTTTGTTGGAGAAAGCCGAATACAAGAACTCCGCAAGATCCCGCCGACTGATTTGCGATGCTCTGCTGGAACTGATGGATGAAAAACCGCTGGAGAAGATCACGGTCACGGACATTGCACGGCGGGCGGATGTGAACCGGGGCACATTTTATCTGCATTATGACAGCGTCAGCGATGTGATCAATGAACTGCAGGAAACGCTGATTGCCCAGATGAATCAGTATTTTATCGATAAGAACATCGCCTTCAATACGGACAATATCATGAGCCTTACGGCCGGCTGTTTAAAATATATTTACGACCAGGAGCCGGCCAGATATATGCCGCTTCTGTTCCATCATCAGCTGAACTTTGCCGACAAGGTCTGCAAAAGCTTTCGGGCCGGGCTTCTGGCGGCAAAGGATGCCCCCAAAGATAAAGACAGCCAGAACGAGCTGCTGGTCAGAGCCAGTCTTCTGATCCATGGGGTGATTGGTGTGTTCAATGCTGCCGGTAATGGGATCCTGGACGTGTCGCCGGAACAGCTTGTGCGCAGTGTGGATCATCTTGTGACGGATATGCAGGAACTGCAGATGCGGAAAAATTGACGGAACAAGGAGGAGAGTGCCGTGTTCAGGGTTGAAGAAACGATACGACGAAGAAAAAGCATCCGCTCCTACGAAAACCGCCCGCTGTCTCCGGCGGACCGGGAGGCCGTCCGGGCCTGCTGCTTTCCAAAGGACTTTTCCCCGGCTGTGGGATCATTTTCTTCGGTGCTTATTGACTAAAGGCGCAAAATGTGGCATAATTGCAACACTTATTGTAATAACAACCAGACCGTGGAGGTATATCATGGAACACATCAAAACTCTCGAGACCCGCAACCTGTGCGAAAGCGCTGCCAAGGGCGGCTGCGGCGAATGCCAGACTTCCTGCCAGTCTGCCTGCAAGACCAGCTGCGGCATTGCCAACCAGAAGTGCGAAAACAGCGAGAGCAAGTAATTGCAAAACAGGAAATGCCGCCGGTCCCGGCGGCATTTTTTATTATCCGTGGAACAGGAGATCGTGATCTATGATCCATCAATACAAACTGGGCGGCTACAACATCGTGCTGGACGTGTGCTCCGGCTCGGTGCATGTGGTGGACGAAGTCGCCTATGACATCATCGGTCTGTTTGAGGAAAACAGCCGGGAAGACATTTTGAAAACGCTGGCGGAGAAATACGCCGGCCGGGAGGACATCAGCCCAAGCGACCTGGAAGAGTGCTACGAGCAGGTGCTTGGCCTGAAGGAAGCCGGGAAGCTCTTTGCTCCGGATACCTTTGCCCCCATCGCCGGGGAGCTCAAGGAGCGCACCGCCGGGGTGGTGAAGGCCCTTTGCCTGCATGTGGCCCACACCTGCAACCTCAACTGCGCCTACTGCTTCGCCAGCCAGGGCAAAT
>CAZSAX010000175.1:0-2578 GCA_964605075.1 uncultured Oscillospiraceae bacterium | reverse complement strand
AGGTACGCACAGCGGTGCAGACGCCGCGCTTCTGGGGGCTGGACAGGTTGGTCTCACGGTTCTTGAGGGTGTTCAGGCCCTTCTGCATGGCAGGAGAATTGGACTTGTAGGTGGTCTTGGTTCTTCCCTTACGGACAAGCTGGTTAAAAGTGGGCATGGTTTTCCTCCTTTCCTCAAAAGATATACTGGTGGATAGTCCACACAAAGATGGATTTTAGCATGAAATTTCTGCCTTGTCAATAAAAATAAAACAAGCAGCCCAAGGATTTTTTCCTTGGGCTGCGAATGGTTTTAAAGGGCGTTGGTCCGGCCCACCAGAGCGGACAGGTCCACGTATTCCTCGGCCTCGTCGGCGGCGTCCTCGTCGGTCTCGATGCTGAAATCGTTGTAGACCGCAAGGCCGGAGCCGGCGGGGATGAGCTTGCCGATGATGACGTTCTCCTTCAGGCCGACCAGGTGGTCCACCTTGCCCTTGATGGCGGCGTCGGTAAGAACGCGGGTGGTCTCCTGGAAGGAGGCGGCGGACAGGAAGCTCTCCGTGGCCAGAGATGCCTTGGTGATGCCCATGAGCACGCGGCTGCAGGTGGCCTGCTCCAGCTCGGCTTCACCGGCCTCCACACGCTCGCGGATGGCGGCGTTGGCGGCGTTGAACTCGTTGATGTCGATCACGGAGCCGGGCAGAAGCTGGGTGCTTCCCGCTTCTTCCACGCGCACCTTGCGCATCATCTGGCGCACAATGACTTCGATGTGCTTGTTGTTGATGTCGACGCCCTGCTGGCGGTACACGCGCTGCACTTCCTGCACCAGGTAGTTGCGAACGCCCAGACGCCCGAACTGGTCGTCGTCCACGCCGCGCACTCGCAGCACGTCGTGGGGGCTCAGCGCGCCCCGGGTCAGCTCCTGACCCTGCTCCACATGCTGGCCGTCGGTGACCAGAATGCCGCTGGAATAGGGCACCTGATACACCCGGGTGTCGCCCAGGGCTTCGTTGGTGACAGTGATGGCACACAAAAGGTTCTTCTTGGCGTCCTCCAGCGTCACAGTACCGCTGATCTCGCTCAGCAGCGCCATACGCTTGGGCCGGCGGGCCTCAAACAGTTCCTCAACACGGGGCAGACCCTGGGTGATGTCTTCAACGTCGGAGCCGGCCGCGCCGCCGGTGTGGAAGGTACGCATCGTAAGCTGAGTACCGGGCTCACCGATGGACTGGGCAGCAATGACGCCAACGGCTTCGCCGGGGTTGACCAGGGAGCCGGTGGCCAGGTTCATGCCGTAGCACTTGGCGCAAACGCCGCTCTTGGCGTTGCAGCACAGAACACTGCGCACATACACATGGAAGATGCCGTGGTCCTCCAGGACCCGGGCGTCAATGGGCATGAGCATGTGATCCCGGGCGAACAGCAGCTCGCCGGTGACGGGATCGCAGATATCCTTGGCCGGGAAACGGCCGCGGATGGAATCGCCGAAGGTCTGGGCAGCGGAAGCGGCGTCCACTTCCTCGATGCCGGCAGCCCGGAGCTTCTCCACATCGCCGGGAGAGAAGGCCTTGAAGCGGGGCACGAGCACCTTGCCGTCCTCGTCGCAGATGTCCGCAGGGGCAAACTTGCCGCCCAGGATATCCATGTCCACGCGGTTGCGCACGATCTTGTCAAGGATCACGGAGACTTCGATGCCCTCATCGGTGCCGCAGTCATCCTCACGGATGATCACGTCCTGGCTGACGTCCACGAGACGGCGGGTCAGGTAACCGGAGTCTGCGGTACGCAGAGCAGTGTCGGCCAGGCCCTTACGGGCGCCGCGGCTGGAGATGAAGTACTCCAGAACGGTCAGGCCTTCGCGGTAGTTGGCCTTGATGGGGATCTCCAGGGTCTTACCGGAGGTGTTGGCGACCAGGCCGCGCATACCGGCCAGCTGACGGATCTGGTTCATGGAGCCACGGGCGCCGGAGTTGGCCATCATGTAGATGGGGTTGAACTCGTCCAGACTGTCCTGCAGGGCCGCGGTAACGGCGTTGATGGTCTTTTCCCACTCGGCGACCACCAGGCGGTAGCGCTCGTCGTTGGTGATGAAGCCGCGCTTGTACTGCTTTTCAATGTAAGGCAGCACGTTGGTCTCGGTTTCGGTGATGATGCGTTTTTTCGCCTCGGGCACCACCATGTCGGAGATGGCGATGGTGATGGCGCCGATGGTGGAGTACTTGTAGCCCAGGGCCTTGATCTTGTCAAGGACCTCGGTGGCAATGGTGAAGCCGTGCTTGTCGATGCAGCGCTGCACGATCTTGCCCAGCAGCTTCTTGTCCACCCGGAAGTCGATCTCGGGCTTGAAGTAGTTTTCGGGCTTGCTGCGGTCCACAAAGCCCAGGTCCTGAGGAATGGGCTCGTTGAAGATGATGCGGCCCACGGTGGTCTCCACGATCTCGGAGCGAAGCTCGCCGCCGATGCTCTTGGTGAAACGCACCCGGATGGGGGCATGGATGCCCACCTCGCCCTGGTTGTAGGCCATGATGGCTTCGTTGGCGCTGGCAAAGGCCTTGCCGGTGCCCTGCTCTTCCCGGGTGTAGGTCAGGTAGTAGGAACCG
>CAZSAX010000174.1:0-2610 GCA_964605075.1 uncultured Oscillospiraceae bacterium | reverse complement strand
GGCCGTGATCGATGAATGCCAGATGATCGCCGACCGGGAGCGGGGCTATGCCTGGACCCGGGCCATTCTGGGCGTTCTGGCCCCGGAGGTGCATCTGTGCGCCGCGCCGGAGGCCCGGAACCTTCTCGTCCGGATCATCAAAGCCTGCGGCGATGATTATGAGATCGTCCAGCACCAGCGCAAAACGCCCCTGATCTGCATGGACCGGCCGGTGGACTACGACGCCCTCCGCCCCGGCGACGCCCTTATCACCTTCTCCAAGGTGGGCGTTCTGAGCATTGCGGAGGACCTGCGCCGCCGGGGCAGGGAGCCCGCCATCATCTACGGCGCCCTGCCCTATTCCACCCGGCGCAAGCAGATGGAGGGCTTCCTCAACGGCGACATGCAGTATGTGGTCTCCACCGATGCCATCGGCATGGGCCTGAACCTGCCCATCCGCCGGGTCATTTTCATGGATACCGAGAAATTCGACGGCCATGAGCGCCGCCCCCTGAAGCCCGGAGAGATCCAGCAGATCGCCGGGCGGGCGGGGCGCTTCGGCATGTACGACAAGGGCTATGTTGGCGCCACGGACAACCTCACCCACATCCGCATGGGCCTGGAGACTCTGGTCCCGCCCCTGCAATACGCGGTGGCCGGCTTCTCAGATCTTGTGCTCAGGGTGGACTTCGACCTTCTGGAAGTCCTCACCGTCTGGAACAGCATGAGCACCGTCGATCCCTATGTCAAGCTGGATGTGAGCCGCTATATTTTTCTCATCTCCAAGCTCCGGGAAGCGGGCTTCACCCTCACCAAGGAGCAGGAGCTTCGCGCCGCCAACATCCCCTTTGACGAAACGGACGATGCCCTGTATCAGCTCTTTCACCACTTCCTCCGGGTCTGGCAGCGGGGCGAGACGATCGAGCGGCCCAGCCTGCCGGACAGGGGCGGCAAGGCCCATACCCTGCCGGATCTGGAGCTTTACTGCCGGAAGCTGGACCTCTATTTCTCCTTCTCCAAGGCCTTCGGCATCCCCATCGACCGGGACGCACTCTACGAAGAGCGGGAAAAGACCGCCGACCAGATCAACCAGATCCTGCTGCACAACCTGCGCAACAACATCCGCTTCTGCTCCGCCTGCGGCGCGGCGCTGCCGCTGCATTTCGAGGGCCGGCTCTGCAACCGCTGCTACAGCCGCCGCTACGGCTCCACCTGGAAGCCCCGCCGGCGAAACTAAGGCAAATCCCCGCACCCCACATACGCAAAGGAGAGACCCCTGCGATGCCCGGTTGGCCGAAGGTTTTAGGGCAGCGCGGGGGTCTTTCCTGCAGCAAGCTTTTTACAGCTGCACCGGGGGATGAGGCACCTCATAGCCCGCGATTGAGTTTACATAATTCCGCATTTCCTTCTGGCTTTGAATCGTCCGGGCACCCTCGATCAGCGCTTTCCGCTCCGCTTCCGTGCGGTTGAGAAAGGCGTCCATGGCCTCCCGGTTGCTGGACATCAGGGCCTGAAAGCCGGCGGGAACTCCCTCGCCAAAGACCTGGTTTTTCATAAAAATCACCTCTTGAGGAAGTTTTCCCCCAAAAAGCAGCGGCTATGCGATTGATTTTCGGAAAAAAGCATGGTAACATTTTTATTTGTGAAAAATTACGGATGAACAGGTAAAACTATGGCTGATATGAAAAAAGAAATCCTTCGCCGGCGCACCTTTGCCATCATCTCCCACCCGGACGCCGGCAAGACCACACTCACCGAAAAGCTCCTCCTCTACGGAGGCGCCATCCAGCTGGCCGGCGCGGTAAAAGGCAAAGCCTCGGCCCGCCATGCCACCTCGGACTGGATGGAGATCGAAAAGCAGCGCGGCATCTCCATCACCTCCTCGGTGATGCAGTTTGAGTTTGAAGGCTACTGCATCAACATTCTGGACACCCCCGGCCACCAGGACTTCTCCGAAGACACCTACCGCACCCTCATGGCCGCCGACAGCGCCGTCATGGTCATCGACGCCGCCAAGGGCATCGAGCCCCAGACCCGCAAGCTCTTCAAGATCTGCGCCATGCGCCACATTCCCATCTTCACCTTCATCAACAAGCTGGACCGGGAGGCCCGCAGTCCCTATGAGCTGATGGAGCAGCTGGAGACCGAATTCGGCATCGGCACCTACCCCATGAACTGGCCCATCGGCTGCGGCCGGGATTTCAAGGGCGTGTACGACCGGGTGGACCAGAAGCTTCTGGCCTTCGGCGACCTGCACGCCGGCGCCCACGCCATCAAGGCCACGGAATGTTCCCTGGCCGACACCGCCGCCATGGACGAGCTCATCGGCCCCAAATTCCGGGAGACCCTGGAAATGGACATTGAGCTTCTGGACGGCGCAGGCTTTGATTTCGATCTGGAAAAGATCCACAAGGGCGAGCTCAGCCCCGTGTTCTTCGGCTCGGCGCTGACCAACTTCGGCGTGGAGTACTTTCTGCGCCACTTCCTGAAGCTGACCACCACCCCCCTGGCCCGCAAAACCACCGACGGCGTGGTAGACCCGGCGGAGGACCACTTCTCCGCCTTCGTGTTCAAGATCCAGGCCAACATGAACAAGGCCCACCGGGACCGCATCGCTTTCATGCGCATCTG
>CAZSAX010000173.1:0-2615 GCA_964605075.1 uncultured Oscillospiraceae bacterium | reverse complement strand
TGGGCGACAAGCTGGGCGACGAGATCCGCAAGATCTGCGGCAACCCCGTGGGCGCTGACATTGTGTTCGAGTGCGCCGGCAACATGAACTCCATGACCAACTGTGTCCATCACTGCGTCAAGCCCGGCGGTCAGGTGGTCGTCATCGGCACCATTCAGGAGCCCATGACCGCTCTGGTTCCCGGCAGCTTCTCCATCCATGAGCCCGAGATGATCTTCACCTTCGTTTACACCGAGGAAGAGGTCCAGATGTATCTGGAGATGCTGGCTGCCGGCAAGATCCACTTCCCCGGCATGGTCACCGACATTATCCCTCTGACCGAGTGCGTGGAGAAGGCCCTTGACCGCAAAGACCGCACCGGCATGCTCAAGATTCTCATTGACCCCAGCCTGTAACATTGATATGATAAAGGAGTGGGGTTTACCCATCCCTTTTATTCCAAAGTACTTAACATCTGAATGTACGAGGTGACACATATGTCCAATCAATTCTCCCATGTCCTGTCCCCCATCCGTGTGGCCGGTCATCTTCTGAAGAACCGCATCATCTCCGGTCCTTCCACCATCCACACCGCCTCCAACGGCGAGGATCATCCCACCGAGGCCGGTAAGCGCTTCTTCGTGGACCGCGCCAAGGCGGGCGCCGGTCTGGTCACCTGCGCGGGCGTCTCCATCGGCGGCTTCAACAACGATGGCGTCCACGCTTCCTGGGATATCACCATTCCCAACCGTCAGAACGCCCTCTGCGATCTGGCGGATGAGATCCATCTCTACGGCGCCAAGTGTACCATGGAGCTTATCGGCGTTCTGCCCGAGGGCTGGGTCGTCTCTGACGGCTGCTCCATCATGGGCGGCCCTCCGGGACGCGGCGAGGCTCCCATCGAGGTGCTCGACCAGTTCAAGGCCGGTTACGTTCAGGCCGCCAAGGCCATTAAGGACTGTGGCTTTGATGGTATCCTGTTCCACTTCGGCCACTCCATCCCCATCGCCCAGTTCCTGTCTCCTCTGACCAACAAGCGCACCGACCAGTACGGCGGCTCCTTTGAGAACCGTATGCGTTACCCCCTCGAGATCCTGGACGCCTGCCGCGCGGCAGTTGGCAAGGATATGATCTTCGAGGTGCGCTTCTCCGGCTCCGAGTTCGAGAAGGGCGGCATCGACGAGGCCGAGGGTCTCAAGATCGCCGAGGCTCTCCAGAGCCACTGCGACATCCTTCAGGTTTCCGCCGGTATGCACAATCCCGACTGGATGACCTGGACCCATCCCTGCGGCTTCCTGAGCGAGATGCCCAACATCTATCTGGCTGAGGGCGTGATGAAGTCCGGCAAGATCGACAAGGCTCTGGTGTCCACCATCGGCGGTATCCACTCTCTGGCCGATGCCGACGCCATCATCGCGGACGGCAAGGCCGACTTCGTGGTGGTCGCCCGCCAGTTCATCGCCGACCCCAACTGGATCAAGAAGGGCAAGGAGTGCCGTCAGGAGGACGTGGTTCCCTGCGTGCGCTGCATGCGCTGCCACGACTCCGACAACTATGCCCAGCATATGCAGTGTACCGTCAACCCCTGGGTGGGCATGGAAGCCGCCATCGAGCGTGTTCCCGCTCCCGGCCAGAGCAAGAAGGTCGCTGTCATCGGCGGCGGCCCCGCCGGTATGATGGCTGCCCTCACCGCCGTTGACCGCGGTCACTCCGTCACCCTGTTCGAGAAGACCGGCGAGCTGGGCGGCGCGCTCAAGTTCGCTACTTACGTCTCCTTCAAGTGGCCTCTGCGCGAGTACAAGGACTACCTGATCGCTCAGATCGGCAAGAGCAAGGTGGACGTCAAGATGAACACCACCGCCACTCCCGATATGGTCAAGGATTATGACGTGGTCATCGCCGCCGTGGGCGCCGAGCCTCTGGTTCCCCCCATCGCCGGCATCGAGAAGGCTATCCCCGCCTGCGACAGCTACGGCAAGGAAGACACCCTCGGTAACGAGGTCGTGGTCATCGGTGGCGGTCAGGTCGGCTGCGAGACCGCTCTGCATCTGGCCAAGCTGGGCAAGAAGGTCACCATCATTGAGATGCAGTCCGCTCTGGCTCCCGATGCCTCCAAGACCCACCGCGACGAGATGATGGTGGAGTTCGGCAACGAGCCCAACTTTATCCCCGTCCTCAACGCCAAGGTCTCCGGCGTGGACGAGAAGGGCGTCACCTATGTGCTGGACGGCAATTCCGTCACCGTGCCCTGCGACAGCGTGGTTCTGGCTGCCGGTATGAAGGCCAAGATCGCCGAGGCCGATTCCTTCATGGGTCTGACTGAAGAGTTCTCCCAGATCGGTGACTGTGTCCGCGCCCGTACCGTGGAGTGGGCCACCAAGGAAGGCTTCTATTCCGCAATGCGTCTGTAATTTGAATTTTGATCCAAAAGGACCTGCCGCAAAATGCGGCAGGTCCTTTTTGGTACAAGAGGAGGTTTGGCGGGGAAAAGCCTCAGAGCTGCCAAACATTGAACTTCGAGTTGCTTTGTGATAGAATCGTGCAAACAGAGATTGAGAATGGAGGATGCTAAGGGATGATTCGACCGATACTGGCTTGCGTTGACCCGTACAAAACTGCGGAAGAATTTACTTCCG
>CAZSAX010000172.1:0-2650 GCA_964605075.1 uncultured Oscillospiraceae bacterium | reverse complement strand
GGCTGGGGCGAGCTCTGGGGCATTGCCGACCGTACCGACTACGACCTCACTCAGCACCAGACCTTCTCCGGCGAGAAGATGGAATACAAGGAAGAGGGCATGGCCGAAGGCTGGGTACCTTACGTCATCGAGCCCTCCCTGGGCGCCGACCGGGCCATGCTGGCCTTCCTCGTGGACGCTTACGACGAGCAGCAGGTGGGCGTGGACAAGAAGGGCAACCCCGACATCCGCACCGTCCTGCACCTGCACCCCCAGCTGGCACCCTACAAGTGCGCCGTGCTGCCCCTTTCCAAGAAGGAAGTGCTCACCGGCCCCGCCAAGGAGCTGTATCTGGAGCTGTGCAAGGAATTCTCCTGCGACTACGACGAAACCGGCTCCATCGGCAAGCGCTACCGCCGGGAAGACGAGATCGGCACCCCCTTCTGCGTCACCCTGGACTTCCAGACCGTGGGCGACGACACCATGGAAGCCGACCACTGCGTCACCGTCCGCGAGCGCGACAGCATGGAGCAGGTCCGCATCCCCATGAGCGAAGTGGCCGCTTACATCCGGGAGCGCATTCAATACTGATGGACGAATCCACCTCTCAGCCCAAACAGGAAAAAAGCTCTGCCGGCCAGGACTTTGTGAAAAAGATCGGCCCCTGGGGCTGTGTCCTGTTCCTGTGCCTGGCGATCCTGGTCACCGCCATCTGCTTCACCGCCGGGGCCAATCCCCTGCCCGGCTATGAAGCCCCCCGGGACACGGCCTATTATGCCCTGCACCTGGAGGAGCTGGCCGCCGAGCTGAACGAGAACGTTCTGCCCCTTCTGGACGACCCGGCGGAAGCCAGCGTTTCCGGGGACAAGGTCCTCATCACCGTGCAGGCCCAGAGCTTCGTGCCCGACCGGGCTGCCATTCTTCACTATTTCGACGAAAGCCTGCTTTTGTTTGAAACCGAATAAACCCAAGCCGTAGGGGCGAGCCTGCGCGGCCCTGCCGCAGGGCCGCCCCTACGATCTGTTTTTCGAGGTATTTTTATGAAATGCATCGTTGCCGCCGCCGCACCGGACTGCCGTCCGGGCGCCGTGGTCCAAAACAAGGTTAACATAATATCCTATATTCAAAAGGCCAAAGCCGACGGCGCCTGCCTGCTGGTGCTGCCCGCCGGCTGCCTCACGGGCATGGCCGGGGATCTGGAGGGCCACAGCCTTCTCCAAAAGGCCGCGGAACAAGCCCTGGAGGAGATCCGCGCCGCTGCCGGGGATCTGCCGGTGCAGATGGCGGAAAAGCCCATCACCCTGCAGGAAAGGGCCCGTCTGCCCCGGAAAGACATTCTCCCCCTGTCCTCCGACCGCCCCGCCACGGCTCTCTCCCACATAGAAAACGAGGAAATGGCCGCCCGGCTCAGCGGGGAAAAGGAACACTGTCTGGTCATCGCCTGTCCCCTGGGGGCGGACGGCACGGACTTTGTCTACGACGGCCACTGCCTCATCGCCAAAAATGGCCACATTCTGGCCAGCGCGGAGGGCTATGTCTGCGCCGACCTGAACGCTGAGCTTCCCAAAAAGGACTTTATTCAGGAAGAAGTCACATCCCAGCCGGAAAATCCCTGGTGGCCTCTGCCCGAGCTCTGGCCCCGGGCGCTTCAGCTTCAGGCCGCGGGTCTGGCCCGGCGGATGCAGGCCGCCGGCAGCAAAAAGGCCGTTCTCGGCGTCTCCGGGGGCCTGGATTCCACCCTGGCCCTTCTGGTCTGCGCTGAGGCTATGGACATTCTGGGCCGCCCCCATTCCGATATCGTCGCCGTCACCATGCCCTGCTTCGGCACCACCGCCCGCACCCGCTCCAACGCCCGGATCATGGCGGAAGAGCTGGGCGCGGACTTCCGGGAGGTTGACATAACAGAATCCGTCCGCCAGCATCTGACGGATATCGGCCATGATGGCGAGCATCTCAACAACGCCTTTGAAAACGCCCAGGCCCGGGAGCGCACCCAGGTACTCATGGACATCGCCAACGACCTGGGCGGCCTGGTGGTGGGCACCGGCGACCTTTCGGAGATCGCCCTGGGCTGGTGCACCTACAACGGCGACCACATGAGCATGTATGGTGTCAACGCCGGCCTGCCCAAAACCGTCATCCGGGAGATTCTGGCCGGCTATGCCGCCGCCTGCGAAAACCAGGCCCTGGCCGCTTCCATCCGGGACGTGCTGGACACCCCCGTCTCCCCGGAGCTTCTGCCCACGGCGGAGGGGGCCATGACCCAGCTCACAGAAGACCTCATCGGCCCCTACGCGCTGCACGACTTTTTCCTCTACTATTTCCTGCGCTACGGCTTTGACCCGGCCACCCTCCTCAAGCTCACAGAGGAGACCCTGGGCCATCGCTACGACCGGCCCACCATTCTGAAGTGGATGAAGGTCTTCTTCCGCCGCTTCTTCGCCAGCCAGTTCAAGCGCTCCTGCGCCCCGGACGCCCCGGCAGTGCTGGGCCTGAGCCTGTCGCCCCGGGCCGGCTTCCGTATGCCCACCGACGCCGCGGGCACCCTGTGGCTGGAAGCCATCGAGGCCCTGGAATAAGCCCCAAAAAACCAAAAGGGAAACGACATTTTGTCGTTGCATCTGGTAAGATAAAAGTAGACACACACAAAAGTGGGTGTCTACTTTTACAT
>CAZSAX010000171.1:0-2669 GCA_964605075.1 uncultured Oscillospiraceae bacterium | reverse complement strand
TCGCCAAGTACCTGGCCGGTCTGCCCGGCTACGACGAGTGCCCCCGTTACGAGCGCGCCACCAACACGCCTCGTGCCATGCTGGCCAAGTTCGACGCTGCCAAGAAGGCCCAGAAATAATTCAAGAATACTGAAACGAAGAGGGCAGGGGCGATTTTTCGCTCCTGCCCCGTAAAGGAGATTAACCATGGCACACCTGAACCGCAAAATGGGCATTCCTTCCTTTGACATGACCGGCAAGACCGCCATCATCACCGGCGGCACCCAGGGTCTTGGCTTTGGTATGGCCTGCGCCCTGGCCGCTTACGGCTGCAACGTCGTTATCACCGCCCGTACCGAGAGCAAGGTCATGGACGCGGTGGACGATCTGAACGAAAATTACTGCAAGGGCGGCCGCGCCCTGGGCATTGCCGCTGACTCCTCCAAGATGGAAAACGTCCAGATGGTCGTTGACAAGACCGTGGAAGAGTTCGGCTCCCTGGATATCCTTATCAACAACGCCGGCATCGGCGGCCCCACCGCCATGATCGTGGAGACCCGCGAGGGTAAGCCCGAATACACCGTGGCCGACTTTGAAAAGGTCATTGCCACCAACCTCACCGGCACCTTCATGTTCTGCCAGGCGGCGGCCCGTCAGATGATCAAGCAGAACGCCACCAACGGCAAAAAGGGCGGCCGCATCATCATCACCGCCTCTGTCGGCGGCCTGATCGGCGGCAAGGGCGTTGTGGCTTACGGCGCCTCCAAGGCGGCCTGCATGTCCCTGGCCCGCACCATGGCCAACAACTTCGGCCGTGAAAATATCACCTGCAACTGCATCTGCCCCGGCTACGTTGTGACTCCGCTGAACGAGAAGTTCTTCATTGACGAGAACGGCAACGAGACCGAGCTGTACCACAAGCAGTCCAAGGCTACCTCCCTGCGCCGTCTGGGCACCATCGAGGAGATCGCCGGCCCCGTTCTGGCCATGTGCTCCGATTCCTTCGGCTACATGACCGGCACCTATATTCTCTGCGACGGCGGCCAGTCCATTCCTGCCGAATAACGCGTCTTTTTCCTCCGGGCATCGTGAGCTCGGCTCGCTGTATAAACCATACAGCTTCGCCTCGCGCCCTTCGCCCAGAGAAAAAATCCGATCGTTATCGGGCTGCCCGAAAGGGGAGTCCGTCCACTGAATGAATAAGGAAGGAATGAACACTATGCATAAAGAATACGAAAACGCTCTGCTGGACATCGAAAACGGCATTGCTACCATTACCCTGAACCGTCCCAAGGCGCTCAACGCCCTCAACGGTTTCATCAACCGCGATATGCTCGCGGCCATCCAGGAAGTCATGGCCGACGAGAGCGCCCGCGTTCTCATCATGACCGGCTCCGCCCGGGCGTTTGCCGCCGGTGCCGACCTGAAGGAAATGCTGGAAGTCACGCCCCGTGAGGCCCGTGACATCTGCCAGCTGGCCAAGGACATCAACGAGCTGCTGGAGAGTATGTCCATCCCCACCATCGCCGCTGTGGGCGGCTTCGCGTTCGGCGGCGGCTTTGAGCTGGCCCTGAGCTGCGACTTCCGCGTGGGCGGCCCCCGCACCACCGTCAGCTTCCCGGAAGCTGGCCTGGGCATCATTCCCGGCGCCAACGGCATGATCCGCGCCTGCCAGATCGTTGGCCCCTCCAAGGCCAAGGAGCTTTCCATGCTCAACAGCATGGTCAGCGGCGAAGAGGCTTACCGTCTGGGCCTTCTGAACTGGTTCGTCAAGGGCGACGACGCTCTGAACGAGGCGGCCAAGGAAGCCAAGAAGGCGGCCAAGATGGCGGCTCCCGAGGCCAAGGAGATGGCCAAAAAGGCCGCCAAGGCCGCAGAGGCTGCTGCCCAGCAGGCCGAGTATGACGCCATCTACGCCAAGGCCATGGATGTGGCCAAGACCCTGTGCACCAAGCCCGCCCGGGCTCTGGAGAGCGTGAAGAAGGTCGTGTACGCCGCGGCCAACATCAACGCCCAGCAGGGCAAGCTCAGCGAGACCGTTGAATTCTCTCTGCTGTTCAACACCCACGACCAGCGCGAGGGCATGACCGCCTTCGGCGAAGGCCGTCCTGCGGTGTACACCAACAACTGATTAAATTTTAAAATTACATAGGAGGAAACACCACCATGATCAAGACTGTTGCTATCCTGGGCCAGGGCTCCATGGGCTCCAGCATCACCCAGCACGCCGCCGCCTGCGGCTACGACGTCATCCTCTGGGGCCGCAACGGCGAGAAGGTCGCCGCTGCCGTCGCCAAGATCGGCGCTGCTTACGACAAGCAGGTCGCCAAGGAAAAGATGACTGCTGAGGCCGCTGCCGCTGCCAAGGCTCACATCACCGGCACCAGCAACTGGGACGACATCGCCGCTGCCGACATCGTCATCGAAGCCATCTCCGAGGATCCCGACCTGAAGAAGGAAACCTTCCAGAAGATGGTTGCCACCTGCAAGGCCGACTGCATCCTGGCCACCAACACCAGCTCCATCTCCATCACCGAAATCGCCAAGGCGGTTGACTGCCCCGAGCGCGTCATCGGCATGCACTTCTTCAACCCCGTGCCTCTCATGAAGCTCGTTGAGATCATCAACGGTGAGCAGACCTCCGAAGAGACCTACGCCGCTGTCAAGGAACTCTGCGACGGCATGAAGAA
>CAZSAX010000170.1:0-2674 GCA_964605075.1 uncultured Oscillospiraceae bacterium | reverse complement strand
CCGTTTTGCAGGTGAGCATGGACGAGGCCAAGCGCTTCGGCATCATGAACACCGGCCCCGACGGCTACATCTGCGAGTTTGAGGAAAAGCCGGCCCAGCCCAAGTCGGACCTTGCGTCCATGGGTATCTACATATTCACCTGGAAGACCCTGCGCCAGGCCCTCATCGAGGACGAGGCCGACCCCAACAGCTCCAAGGATTTCGGCAAAAACATCATCCCCAAGCTTCTCGCCGCCGGCGAAAAGCTCTGGCCCTGGCGTTTTGAGGGCTACTGGCGGGATGTGGGCACCATCGACAGTCTCTGGGACGCCAACATGGACATGCTCTCCCCCGAGCTCATCGGTCTTTATGACCCCTCCTGGCCCATCATGAGCCGCAGTCCCATCCGTCCGCCCCACATGGCCGGCCCCCAGGCCTCCATCCAGCACTCCATCGTCACCGAGGGCTGCAAGGTGGAAGGCCGGGTATTCAACAGCGTCCTTTCCAACCAGGTCACGGTGGAAGAGGGCGCGGAGGTGGAATACAGCGTGCTCATGCCCGGCGCGGTGGTGGAAAAAGGCGCCAGGCTGCGCTTTGCCATCGTGGGCGAGGACGCCCGCATTCAGGCCGGCGCCGAGGTCGGCGCCCAGCCGGACGGTTCCGAGGACTGGGGCGTCGCCACCGTGGGCCCCGGCATCACCGTCGGTCCCGGCGCCTGCGTAAAGCCCGGCGCCATGCTTTACGAAAGTGTGGAGGGCGTTTTATGAAAGACATGCAAGGCATCATCTATACCCTGCGCTCCGCCCCGGAGTTGGGGTCTCTTGTCAGCAACCGCAATGCGGCGTCCATCCCCTTCTGCGGCCGCTACCGGCTGATCGACTTTATCCTCTCCGGCATGGTCAACGCCGGCATCCACGATGTGGGCGTTGTGATGGAGCAGGATTATCAGAGCCTGCTGGATCATCTGGGCAGCGGCAAGGACTGGAACCTCAGCCGCCACAGCGGCGGTCTGCGGCTGCTGCCGCCCTTCAGTCTGCCCAAGTCCTTCGGCCACTTTGAAGGCTGCATGGAGGCCCTGCGCAGCGTGCGGCCCTACATCGAAGACAGCCCCCACGACGACATCGTTCTGTCCGGCGGCGATCTGGTGGCCAACATCGACCTTTCCGCCGCCGCCCGGCTCCACCGCCGCACCGGCGCCCGGATGACCGCGGTGTGTGTGGAAGCCGCGCCGGATTATCCCCACCACCGCTTCCTCCCGGAGGCGGACGGCTTTGCTTCCCGGCTGCGCTCCCCCGAGGGCAAGTCGGACGAAGGCCTGATGTCCCTGGAAGTATACATCATCCAAAAAAGCCTTCTGCTGGAGCTCATGGACTTCTGCGGCGACACCGGCAAGACCCACTTCCACCGGGACGCCCTGGCCCACTACCTGGCCGAAGGCGGCAAGGTGGCCGTGTTCAGGCATAAGGGCTATGCCCGGCGCATCCACAGCGCGCAGGACTACTATCAGGCAAGTCTGGACATGCTGGACAGCCGGGAAATGGCCGATCTTTTCCCCGACGAGCGGCCCATCCGCACCAAGGGCCGGGCCGAGGTGTCCACCTATTACGGCGAGGACGCCAGCGTGAAAAACTCCCTGGTGGCCGATGGCTGCTACATCGAAGGCGAGATCGAAAACTGTGTTCTGTTCCGGGGCGTGCGGGTGGAAAAGGGCGTGAGCCTGAAAGACTGCATCGTCATGCAGGACACCGTCATCCGCGCCGGCAGCCAGCTGAGGGCCGTGATCGCCGATAAAGACGTTTCCATCAGCGCCGGCGTCACCCTGCTGGGTCACGAGCGCCTTCCCATCATCATTCCGAAAGGAGCCAGTATCTAATCTTGTCACAGATATCCCGTTCCGAACTGCACGCCGCCATCGCAGACAAGCTCTGCGCCCAGTTTGGCGTGAATACCGAAAACGCAGCCGACGAACAGATCTTCCAGGCCTCCGCCATGGTCATCCGGGAACTGATGAGCCGCCATCTGGCCGCCCAGAGTCCCCAGGAGGACGAAAAGGAAATCTGCTACCTGTCCATGGAATTTCTGCTGGGCCGGAGCCTGATGAAAAACGCCTTCAACCTGGGCGTGGCCGAGGCTCTCTCCGGCGCTCTGGAGGATATGGGCCGCTCTGCGGCGGACATCTTCGAGCTGGAGCCCGACGCAGGCCTGGGCAACGGCGGTCTGGGCCGCCTGGCCGCCTGCTATTCCGACTCCATGGCCACCCTGGATCTGCCCGCCACCTGCTATTCCATCTGCTATGAGCTGGGCCTGTTCCGTCAGGTGCTGGAAAATGGCAAACAGACCGAAGTCGCCGATGACTGGCGCGCCGGCGCGGAAAGCTGGCTCATTCCCCGCCCGGAGGATCGCTGCGAAGTCCGCTTCGGCGGCCAGGTGGAGGAAGAGTGGGACTATTTCGGCACCTGCCGCACCCACCACACCGGCTATTCCTCCGTCATCGCCCTGCCCCGGGACATGCTCATCGCCGGCTACGACGGCCACCGGGTCAACACCCTGCGTCTCTGGGAGGCCCAGAGCCCCCAACGGCTGGATATGTATCTTTTCTCCGGCGGCAAGCATGTGCAGGCCATGGAAAAACGCACCATGGCCGAGCTGACCATAGGTTGCTGAGCCCAGAATGGAGGAAAAGGCAAACAGCGTC
>CAZSAX010000169.1:0-2716 GCA_964605075.1 uncultured Oscillospiraceae bacterium | reverse complement strand
ACCACCCACGGCGGCGGTCCCGTTCACCGTCACGCCGGTTCCATGGGCTCTTCCACCGATCCCAGCCGCATTTTCCCGGGCAAGATCGGCGCCGGCCACATGGGCGTGGAACAGGTTACTGTCCAGAACCTGGATGTTGTGAAGGTTGATCCCGAACTGAACATGATCGTGCTTCGCGGCGCGGTGCCCGGCCCCAAGGGCGGCATCGTCTACATCAAGTCCACCGTGAAGAAGATCACCGAGAAGAAGGGCGCCACCGACATCAGCAAGAACCCGCAGAAGGCTTCCGGCCGCAACCCCCAGAAGGCTTCCGCCCGGAACAAGTAAGAAAGGAGAGATCTAAATGCCTAAAGCGAAATTGGTCAATATGGCCGGCGAGCAGATCGGCGAGTACGAGCTCTCCGAGGCTGTCTTCGGCATTGAGCCCAACGAGGCCGTCGTCCACAGCAGCGTAGTGAATTACCTGGCCAACCAGCGTCAGGGCACCCAGAGTGCGCTGACCAAGGGCGAGGTTTCCTACACCACCCGCAAGCCCTGGCGGCAGAAGGGCACCGGCCGTGCCCGTGCCGGCTACACCGGTTCTCCCGTGTGGCGTCACGGCGGCGTCGCCTTTGCTCCCAAGCCCCGCGATTACAGATTCAGCCTGACCAAGAAAACCAAGCGCCTGGCGCTCAAGAGCGTCCTGTCCAGCAAGGCGGCCGACGAAGCCATCATCGTGGTGGACGGTCTGCACATGGACGAGATCAAGACCAAGGTCTTCAAGAAGTTCCTGGAGACCGCCGGTGTCTGCGGCAAGGCCATGGTCATCACCGAGAACGTTGACGAAGCGGTCATCAAGTCCGCCCGCAACCTCCCCGGCGTTTCCATCACCACCGCCACCATCATCTCCGCCTATGAGATCCTCAACGGCGGCACCCTGGTCATTGACAAGGCTGCGGTTCAGAAGATTGAGGAGGTGTTCGCCTGATGAAGTCGGCTTATGATATCATCATCCGCCCGGTCATCACCGAGCAGTCCATGGAAGACCTGGACATCAAAAAGTACGCCTTTGAAGTCGCCAAGGACGCCAACAAGATCGAGATCAAGAAGGCGGTCGAGGAGATTTTCGGCGTGACCGTTATCAAGGTCACCACCATCAACGTTCACGGCAAAAAGCGTCAGCAGGGCCGTTATCCCGCCGGCAAGACCGCCAGCTGGAAAAAGGCCGTCGTGAAGCTCTCTGCCGACTCGAAGAACATCGAGCTCTTCGAGGGCATGGCGTAAGGGAGGAAGAAAGATGGCTCTGAAAACTTATAAGCCCGTAACGCCCGCGCGGCGTCACATGACGGTCTCCGGCTTCGAAGGCGTTGACAAGCACGCCCGCCCCGAGAAAAAGCTGACCGAGACCCTGAAAAAGCATGCCGGCCGCAACAGCTACGGCCGCATCACCACCCGCCACCACGGCGGCGGCAACAAGAAGAAGTACCGCATCATTGACTGGAAGCGCGACCGTTACGACGATCCCGCCACCATCCTGCGTCTGGAGTATGACCCCAACCGCAGCGCCTTCATCGCTCTGTGCGAGTATCCCGACGGCGAGCGTCGCTACATCATCGCTCCTGCGGGTCTGAAGGCCGGCGATGTGGTCGTCAGCGGCCCCAACGCCGACATCAAGGCCGGCAACTGCCTGCCCATGCAGAACATTCCTGTCGGTACCTTCATCCACAACATCGAGCTGTATCCCGGCAAGGGCGCCCAGCTGGTGCGCGGCGCCGGCAACGCGGCTCAGCTCATGGCCAAGGAAGGCGGCATGGCTACCGTGCGTCTGCCCTCCGGCGAAATGCGCAAGGTTCGCCTTGACTGCAAGGCCACGGTCGGCACCGTCGGCAACGGCGAGCATGCCAACATCTCCATCGGCAAGGCCGGTCGTAAGCGTCACATGGGCTGGCGGCCCACCGTGCGCGGCTCGGTCATGAACCCTGTGGACCACCCCCACGGCGGCGGCGAAGGCAAGTCTCCCATCGGCCGTCCCGGTCCTGTGACCCCCTGGGGCAAGCCCACTCTCGGCTACAAGACGCGTAAGAAGAAGAACCCCAGCGACAAGTTCATCGTCAAGCGTCGCAACGCCAAATAAGGAGGGAATTAAATGTCTAGAAGCATTAAGAAAGGCCCGTTTGCTGCTCCCGAGCTGCTCAAGCGCGTGGACGAGATGAATAAGGCGGGCGAGAAGAAGGTCATCAAGACCTGGAGCCGCGCTTCCACCATTTTCCCGTCCTTCGTCGGCCACACCATCGCCGTCCACGACGGTCGCCGTCATGTTCCCGTGTATGTCACCGAGGACATGGTTGGCCACAAGCTGGGCGAGTTCGCTCCGACGCGTACCTTCCGTGGTCACGCCGGCAGCAAGACGAAGTAAGGAGGAGCGGAAATGGAAGCAACTGCGAAAGCGAAGTTTATCCGCATCTCTCCCCGTAAGGTGCAGATCGTGTGCGAGCTCATCAAGGGCAAGGACACCAAGTATGCCGAAGCCATCCTGCGCGAGACTCCCAAGTCCGCCTGCGAGCCCCTGCTGAAGCTGCTCAAGAGCGCCTGCGCGAACGCGGAAAACAACTACGAAATGGACCCCGAAAACCTGTATGTCAAGGAGTGCCTGGCTACCGCCGGCCCCATCCTGAAGCGTGGCATGCCCCGTGCTCACGGCCGCATGTACCGCATCAACAAGCGCACCAGCCACATC
>CAZSAX010000168.1:0-2731 GCA_964605075.1 uncultured Oscillospiraceae bacterium | reverse complement strand
GAGGACCAACGGGGCCGGACTCACCTACAGGGCCCTGCGGACCAATGGGGCCGGTTTCGCCAGCAGGACCCTGCGGACCAATGGGGCCGGTTTCACCAACAGGACCCTGCGGACCAATGGGGCCAGTCTCACCGGCAGGACCCTGCGGGCCGACGGGGCCGGTCGCGCCAACAGGTCCCTGAGGACCGATGGGGCCGGTTTCACCAACAGGCCCCTGAGGACCAATGGGACCGGTCGCACCTACAGGTCCCTGAGGACCAACGGGACCAGTCTCACCAACAGGACCCTGAGGACCAATGGGGCCAGTCGCACCAACAGGCCCCCGAGGACCAACGGGGCCGGTCTCACCAACAGGACCCTGCGGGCCAGCAGGACCCAGAGGGCCAACAGGACCCGGAGGGCACTTTACACAGCAGGAACAAGGACATTTTTCCTCGCAGCAAGCTCTTGACGGATGGTCATCACAGCAGAGCTGGCTGCCACAATAGTGTTTATAGTCGTTATCGTTAAAAGGGTTTTGTTTGTTCATTATGCTCCCCCTATAATAACTTACAAAAACTTACAAAACAAAGGGCCCGTTACATAATATGTTTTGTTTCAGCAAACGACACACATAAGCCGGTCCGATCTCGAACCTACCGGAAATACGTTTCCTTTCGTTGTTGATATATAAAAGCCTCAAATCCGTTTTCCTCTATACACCCCCGAAGATTTCCTCTGTTCGTCCTGCAGAGAAAGATGATCACGGCCTTTACGCATATCATTTCAAGTATGAATCAGCCAGCTAAACAAAAACGGGTAAGAGCGTTCTTACCTGTTTTTTGTTATTCGGCCAGCCGCCAAGGTTGATCGCCGCAAAAAGCAGAGCCTGTCCAAAGGAAATACAAGTCCACTTTCCGGGATTTGCCTGCGAAAAAAATATTTTATCAAAATCGCAAAATAATGTTGAAATCTCAACATTATCGTTGTATAATGCGAGATGTTGATTTCTCAACATTCTACAAAAAGATTTCAAGGAGGCCGTTATGATCCAGCGTTTTCAGGATTTCTTGACCGGGATCACCGTCTGCTACAAGTATATTCAGCGGATCAAAAATGCCGAAATGACGGAATTCGGTCTGAAAGGCACCCACGTTGCCTGTATGTTCTACCTGCACCATAACCCGGACGGCCTGACTGCCACCCAGCTTTGCCACCTGTGCGCCGAAGACAAGGCAACCATTTCCCGCATCGTTTCCGACCTGCGCACCCGCGGCTATATTCAGCCGGGCGGCGAAAAGAATTACCGGGCACCGCTGCGTCTGAGCGAGGCCGGCACCGCCATTGCCCAAAAGATGGATCCCTTGATCGAATCCTGGGTTGGTGTCGGCGGCGACGGTCTGGCCGAGGAGCAGCGCGAAATGTTCTATCAGAGCCTGGCTCTGATCGCAGACAACCTGCGCACCAAGCTGGACGAAAACCCTAACTTTTGAAAGGAATTGTCATGAGCGTTAAATTTGTCATCGACTCCGCGTCCGACGTGCTCCCTGACGAGGCAGCAGCGCTGGGTGTGGCCCATCTGCCGCTGAAAGTCGTCTTCGGCGAGACAGAATATGCCGACGCAGTTACCCTGAGCCACCGGGAGTTTTACGAAAAACTGGCTGCTAGTAAGGTTTTCCCTTCCACCAGCCAGCTGACACCCGGCGAGTTTTCTGCCTGTTATGAATCTCTGGTGGCCGCAGGCCACTCCGTCGTAGTCATCACCGTTTCCTCCAAGCTCTCCGGCACTTACCAGAGTGCCATGATCGCCGCGGCTGACTATCCCGGAAAGGTGTTCGTGGTGGACAGTCTCAGCGCGGCCGTTGGCGAACGCATCCTGCTGGAAAGAGGCCTGCAGCTTGCGGAACAGGGAGCCTCCGCCGAAGAGATCGCCGGGATCCTGGACGAGGAAAAGAGCCGCGTCCGCGTGATCGCCATGATCGACACGCTGGAATATCTGAAAAAAGGCGGCCGCATTTCCGCCGCCACCGCGCTGGCCGGCGGCCTGCTTTCCATCAAGCCCGCCATCGAAGTCCGGGACGGCGAAGTGGCCATGGCCGGCAAAGCCCGGGGCACGCAGCAGGGCAGCGTATTGCTGAAAAACACCATTGAGCAGTACGGCGGCGTCAATTTTGATATGCCTGTGGCGCTGGTCTATTCCGGCACCGACGAGGCGCTTCGCGCCTTCATCGCCAACACGCCGGAGCTGTGGGCTGGCCGGACAGAGCTCCCCTGTTACAGCCTGGGCTGTGCCATTGGCGCCCACATCGGTCCCGGCGCATACGGCATCGCATTTTTTGAGCGCTGAGAACAAGATCTATCACACAAGCCGCCGGCTATGCGCCGGCGGCTGACAGGAAAAAGCCCCGAAGCGGATGCTTCGGGGCTTTCAGCTTGTCGAAAAGCTTAAATCTGCGCTGGGAAGCTGCAAAAATGCAGGGGGAGCTCGAGGGGGCAAAGCCCGCCTCGAATGGGATCAAATGCCCCGCGATCCCTTGCAGAGCAAGGGTCAAGGAGAGCGGAGCGAGGATTTTTGTGCTGCGCAGCAGCACAAAAATCTGGCATGATTTCAGGCTGCAAAAAGTCCAAACGGACTTTTTTGACAGCCTGAAAGCCCCGAAGCGGATGCTTCGGGGCTTTCCATATCAAATCGCTGTGTCTTACTGGATGCCGGCGATATCCTTGGCAAGCTGCTTCTTGCCCTGGATGTTGC
>CAZSAX010000167.1:0-2732 GCA_964605075.1 uncultured Oscillospiraceae bacterium | reverse complement strand
GCTCCATCGGCGTTGTGACCATCAATATGCCCCGCATCGCCTATCTCTCCGCCACGAAGGAAGACTTCTACCGGCGTCTTGACCGGCTGATGGATGTGGCGGCCCGGAGCCTGGATATCAAGCGCCGCATTATCACCAAGCTCCTGGATGAGGGGCTGTATCCCTACACCAAGCACTATCTGGGCGGCTTCGGCAACCATTTCTCCACCATCGGTCTGGTGGGCATGAACGAGGCCTGCCTCAACGCCAACTGGATCCGCTGCGACCTTACCAACGAAAAGGCCCAGGATTTCACCGGCCAGGTGCTGGATCACATGCGGGAGCGCCTGAGCGACTATCAGGAAAAATACGGCGACCTGTTCAACCTGGAAGCCACCCCCGCGGAGTCCACCTCCTACCGTCTGGCCAAGCACGACGTGGCCCGCTATCCCGACATCATCACCGCCAACGAAGAAGGCGGCGCCCCCTATTACACCAACAGCTCCCATCTGCCCGTGGGCTACACCGAGGACGTGTTTACCGCCCTAGAGATCCAGGACAAGCTCCAGACAAAATACACCTCCGGAACCGTGTTCCACACCTTCCTGGGGGAAAAGCTGCCGGACTGGCAGGCGGCGGCCGCTCTGGTGCGCAAGATCGCCCAAAACTTCCAGCTGCCTTACTACACCATGAGCCCCACTTACTCTGTCTGCAAGAACCACGGCTATCTCAAGGGCGAGCAGCACATCTGCCCCGAATGCGGCGCGGCCACCGAGGTCTACTCCCGCATCACCGGCTACTACCGCCCCGTGCAGAACTGGAACGAGGGCAAGACCCAGGAATTCAAGGAACGCAAGGTTTATAACATCGAAAACAGCAAGCTCAAGCGCATCCAGACCATGGTGGAGGAGGCCAAGGCCCAGGCCGAGGGCACTCCCGTGGTGGCGAAGGATGCCCGCACCCTGCTCTTTGTGGGCGCAACCTGCCCCAACTGCAAGGTGGCTGTGCAGCTGCTGGATAAAGCCGGCATCGCCTATGAGACCGTGATGAGCCAGGAGAACATGGACCTTTGCCGCGAATACGGCGTCATGGCCACCCCCACGCTGGTCATCACCGATGGCGAAAACACCGAAAAGTACGCCGGCGCCCAGGCCATCAAGCAGTTCGTGAAAAGCGAGCAGGTTGGCTGACATTTTGTAAAATACAGATAAAGGCCGCGCTTGGCGGCCTTTATCCATCGTATGAGGTGGTTTAATTATGGTGTATGATATCATCGTTGTGGGCGGCGGTCCCGCCGGCCTCACCGCCGCCATCTATGCCCGGCGCAGCGGCAAAAAAGTTCTGATCATCGAAAAAGCCGGCTTCGGCGGCCAGATGGCCATTTCCCCGAAAGTGGAAAACTATCCGGGCTTCCCCTCGGTGTCCGGGGCGGAGCTGGCGGACAAAATGCTGGAGCAGGCCATGGCCCTGGGGGCTGAGGTGGAGCTGAGCGAGGTTGTGAATATCCTGGACAGCGAGCCGAAGCTGGTGGTCACGGAGGATGAGGTCTATCAGGCCGACGCCGTGATCCTGGCCGCCGGGGTGAAGCACCGTCATCTGGGCCTGGAAGGGGAAGAGGAGCTTATCGGTAATGGCCTGAGCTTCTGCGCTGTGTGCGACGGCGCCTTTTACCAGGGCAAGACCGTGGCGGTCATCGGCGGCGGCAACTCTGCTCTGCAGGAGGCCCTGCTTCTGGCCCGGAGCTGCGAGTATGTCATCCTCTGCCACCGGCGGGAGTTCACCGCCGAGGAGGCATTGCAGGATGCTTTGTTTGAGTATCCCAACATCGCCGCCATGAACTTTGTCCGCCCCGTGGCTTTCCTGAGGGATGAGACCGGGGCGCTGAAGGGTCTGCGCCTGGCCTGGACGGAGAGCGGGGAAGAGTTTGATCTCCCCTGTGACGGGGTGTTTGCGGCCGTGGGCCTGGAGCCGGAAAACGAGGGCTTCCTTGCGGCGCTGGATGAGGCCGGCTATGTGAAGGCCGGGGAGGACTGCCGGACCGATATGCCCGGCATCTTTGCCGCCGGCGACTGCCGCACAAAGTCCGTCCGCCAGATCGCCACCGCCGTGGCCGACGGCGCGGTGGCCGCTCTGGCCGCCTGCCGCTATCTGGATGGAGATGTTATGCAAACCGATTGTGTAGGGGAAAACAGAAGAAGCCAAGATCTTTTTATGGCTCTATGCGGCTTGAATGTAAGATTGGATGGAAAAGACGGGTAAGACGATGAAAAGAAATCATTTTATTGATGTCTTAAAAGGCCTGTGCATATTGTATATCATCATATCTCATTATGCATGGAGCGACGCGGAGCGTCTGCGATACGGCATGAATTTTATCAATCCGGTTTGCATGCTGATGGTGATCTCGGGTTATCTGTATTCCCGGTCCTTTGCCAAGCGGGGGATTTCTTCTTTGGGCGAAGCGTATGCCCCTGCGCTCATTGCGGATCGGCTGCTGCGGTTTACGGTGCCCTTTGCTGCGGCGTTTCTGCTGGAGGTTGTTTACATCGGGTTTGATTCGCCTCTGGGGCTTAAAGAACTGGTCCGCGCCTTCCTGAGCGGCGGTTATGGGCCGGGTGGTTATTATTATCCCATCATGCTCCAGTTTGTTTTCTTCTATCCCCTTATCCACTTTATTATTCGGAAACACGAATTCCGGGGGTGGATTGCAAAAGCAATTTCCAGTTTGCAGAATTAAGTTCCGGAATGGATAT
>CAZSAX010000166.1:1812-2748 GCA_964605075.1 uncultured Oscillospiraceae bacterium | reverse complement strand
CATTATCAAACCGCCGTTTCCCGTTTCCGGGGCTTCCCCGTGAACATCGATGTGCTGAGCCGCTTCCGCACCCCCGCCCAGCAGCGCCAGACCGTGGCAAACCTCCGCGCAGGCACCGTGGACCTGATCATCGGCACCCACAAGCTGATCCAGAAGAATATCGAATACCACGACCTGGGTCTGCTGATCATTGACGAGGAGCAGCGCTTCGGCGTCAGTCACAAGGAGCGGCTGAAGGAAATTTCCAAAGGCGTGGATGTGCTGACCCTGTCCGCCACCCCCATCCCCCGCACCCTGAACATGGCCCTTTCCGGCATTCGGGATATGTCCACGCTGGAGGAGCCGCCCCGGGACCGGCTGCCGGTGCAGACCTTTGTGATGGAGCACGACTGGGATGTGCTGTGCGACGCCATCCGCCGGGAGACTGCCCGTGGCGGCCAGGTATATTACCTGCACAACCGGGTGGACACCATCGAGCGCTGTGCCGCAAGGCTTATGAAAGCTCTGCCGGAGCTGCATTTCACCGTGGCCCACGGCAAGATGGACGAAAAGGAGCTCTCTGCCGCCATGGAGCAGATGGCCCAGGGGGAGGCCAATGTGCTGGTCTGCACCACCATCATTGAGACCGGCATCGACATCCCCAATGTGAATACCCTCATCATCGAGGATGCGGACAAACTGGGCCTGGCCCAGCTGCACCAGATCCGGGGCCGGGTGGGCCGCAGCGCCCGCCGCGCCTCCGCCTATCTGACCTACCGGAAGAACAAAGTGCTTTCGGAGATCGCGGAAAAGCGTCTGGACGCCATCCGGGAGTTTGCGGAATTCAACTCCGGCTTCCGCATTGCCATGCGGGATCTGGAGATCCGGGGCGCGGGCAATCTGCTGGGCGCGGAGCAGTCCGGCCACATGATCGATGTGGGCTATGATATGTACTTA
>CAZSAX010000166.1:0-1802 GCA_964605075.1 uncultured Oscillospiraceae bacterium | reverse complement strand
GAGGCGGTTCTGGAGGAGCGGGGCGAGACCCCGCCGGTGCGCACGGAGTGCTCGGCGGATCTGGCGGTCTCCGCCAACATCCCGGACAGCTATGTGCGCTCCTCGGAGCAGCGCATGGACCTTTACCGCCGCATCGCTCTTATCCGCAGCGAAGCCGAGGCCGATGACCTTACCGACGAGCTCTGCGACCGCTTCGGCGATCCCCCGGCCTGCGTCAATACCCTCATCCACGTGGCTCTTCTCCGGGGGGAGGCCTCCCAGGCCGGCATCACGGACATTGTGCAGAAGGGGGGCGCGCTGCGCTTTACCTTCCGGGACTTTGACTTTGAACGCATCAGCGCCCTGTACGCCAAAGAGAGCTGGAAGGGCCGCATCAAGGTGGAGGCCGGCTCCTCCCCGGCGGTGGCGGTAAAGCTGATCAACAAGCGCCGCACCCTGGAGGATGCCCGCCATTTTGTCCGGGACTATGCCCGGAGCGCCGGGGGCTGATTTACAAAATCGCAACAAACGGGCCGGGGCCCTGTGCTAGAATAAAACAATCCAAAAGCAAAAAGAGGTTATTTCTATGAAAAAAATCATGGCCGGCGTCCTGACGCTGGCGATGCTTCTGAGCCTGTGCGGCTGCGGAAAGACCGAGATCCGGGCGGTGGAGAGCAGCCAGAGCGATCTGTCGGATACAGCGGCTGCTGAAAGTCTGGACTGGGATGCGGCCTTTGCCGCCTATGACCCGGAGGAAGTGGTCTTCACTGTGGGAAACAGCGCGGTGACCTGGCGGGAGCTGTTTTATGAAGTTGCATACTGCACCGCCGCCATCGAGAGCAACAGCAGCGCTTCCGTTACCAGCTGGGATATGACCATCTATGACGACAGCGGCAGTCTCACCACCTGCGGCGACTATGTGCTGCAGACGGCGGTGAGCCTTTTGAAACAGTATCATATTGTCTATGACAAGCTCACCGAAGCCGGGCTCGGCCTCAGCGAGGAGGGCAAGGCCCAGGTGGAGGAATACCGGCAGAGCGTGATCGAAGAGCTTTTCGCCGGGGATGAGGCGGCCTTCCAGTCCTATCTGGACAACCTTTACTGCACGGAAGAGCTCTGGAACTGGTTCACCGAGGTGGACGTTCTTTATAATGAAGGCTTTGCATACCTTTACGGCCCTGACGGCGCTTACCTCAGCGAGGAAGAGGTGCTGGCCTATGCCGGGGACTATGACTATGTGACCATCAAGCAGATCTACTTATATAATGATAACGCGGCCGATTCCGAAAGCGCTGAACCGGTGACGGACGACCCCATGAGCCAGATGATCGCGGACCTTTCGTCCTTGAAGGAGGACACGGCCGCGCTGGAGAGCCGCTTTGATGCGCTGGTGGCCCAGTACAACGAAAATCTGGCGCTGGCCAATTATCCCAACGGCTGGTGCGTTTATGAAGGCGACACCGAGGACGCCGTGTATCAGGCGGCGCTGGGGATGCAGGATTATGAATACGGCATCGTGAGCCTGACGGACGCGGATGTTCTGCTGCTCCGCATTCCGGTGGAGCCGGAGGCGGATGTGTTCTATGACGCGGACGGCGGCGTGATGTATTCCCTGCGCTATTATGCCGCCTGGCAGGCGTATTCCGATCTCATCAACGGCGCAGAGGGCTGGATCCAGAGCACGGAGACCCTGCCCGTGAGCCAGTTTGAAAACTTTATGCTGGAGGATGTTTTCTGAAAGCAGGACGACCCTACCAAGCCAAGGCAGGGGGCTGTAAAATAACGTCCCCCAAAAAACGGTGGGTCTCTGTAAGGAGATCCAC
>CAZSAX010000165.1:0-2812 GCA_964605075.1 uncultured Oscillospiraceae bacterium | reverse complement strand
AAGATCAGAACAAAAAAGCCGAGCAGAAGATCCAGGAGCTGCAGACCTTCATCGCCCGTTTTGCCGCCAACGCCTCCAAGAGCCGCCAGGCCACCAGCCGCCGGAAGCTGCTGGAAAAGATCAGCATCGAAGAGATCCCCGCCTCCTCCCGCCGCTATCCCTGGGTCGGCTTCAAAGCCGAGCGGGAACCCGGCAAGGACCGCCTGTTTGTCACCAACCTCTCCAAAACCGTGGATGGCGTCAAGCTGATCAACAACGTCTCCTTCATCATGGGCCGTGAGGACAAGATCGCCATCATCGGCGCCAACGAAAACGCCATCACCTGCCTGTTCAAGCTGCTTGCCGGCGAGCTGGAACCGGATGAAGGCGAGATCAAATGGGGCGTTTCCACCACCCAGTCTTACTTTCCCAAGGATCACAGCCACTACTTCGATGGCTGCGATCTGGATATCATGGACTGGATGCGCCAGTTTTCCGAGGACAAGCGGGAGAGCTATCTGCGCAATTTCCTTGGCCGCATGCTCTTCTCCGGCGAAGAAGTTTACAAACCGGTCTCTGTCCTCTCCGGCGGCGAGAAAGTCCGCTGCATGATCTCCAAAATGATGCTCTCCGCTGCCAATGTCTATATGTTCGACCAGCCCACCAACCACCTGGATCTGGAAAGCATCGCCGCGCTGAACAAGGGCATGGAGGCCTTTGATCACAACATTCTCTTTTACAGCCATGACCACCAGCTCACCCAGACGGTGGCCAACCGCATCATCGAGCTCACCGAGGATGGCTGCATCGACCGCAAGTGCAGCTATGACGAATATATGCACCTCATGGGCCGGGACGAAAACATCGTTCAATAAGCAAAAAGCGTCTGCCCTGCGGCAGACGCTTTCGCTTATTCTTTGTTCTTTTTTGACGTATCAAGGCTTTTGCGAAAGACAACAAAACGGTCGAAAAGATACTCGCTGGTAAAGTTAACAAGCATGGTCAAAGCAAGCACAAGATATTCATTCCAGCCCACACCTGCGCCGGTAAGCACCGCCGTCCACCAGGTAGACAGAGGGGTGAACACCAGATAGAAGCCGGCAACCTGCATCATGGCAAGCGGCACATTGCTGGCCGAATAGAAGGTGTACTTCCGGTTAAGCGTAAAGTTCCAAAGAACCGACAAAACCAGCGCCAAAAGATAAGACAGCCAGTGGACCCAGTGCAGAAGCTCTTCAAACAGCGTAAAGCTGAGCACCTGGATTACCCCGGCACTGATGGAAAACAAGGTGAATTTTATCGTGCGCCAAAGCTCTTTTCTGGTATTGCTCATAAGAATCCCTCCCGATATCGGGTTCATTATACATCCATTTATTTAACTTTACAACAGCCATTTCCACTTTTGTGATTTCGTCACAGAAGGATCCTTTGCTTTACTGTATTCTATAGACAAGAAAAAATATCAGGAGGAAAAAACATGCGTTTGGAAAATAAAGTTGCCATCATCACCGGCGGCAGCCGCGGCATTGGTTATGCCACCGCCGATGCTTTCCTCCGG
The DNA here is from genome assembly GCA_964605075.1 of uncultured Oscillospiraceae bacterium. Classification (GTDB taxonomy): domain Bacteria; phylum Bacillota; class Clostridia; order Oscillospirales; family Oscillospiraceae; genus CAJOIG01. The sequence continues at coordinate 1,275 of CAZSAX010000165.1, read as the reverse complement.
GAAGGCGCCAAGGTGATCCTCACGGCAAGCAGTCAGGAATCCGCCGACAAGGCCGTGAGCAAACTGAAAGAAAAATATCCTGACTCGGTGATCGTGGGCATCAGCCCGGATCTGAGCGATCTGGAATCGGTCCGCAGCAGTTTTCTTGCCCAGACCATGAAGCACGGCTGCGTGGACATTCTGGTGAACAACGCCGGCGTTTCGGAGAGCACGCCTTTTATGGATTACTCCGAGGAAGCCTTTGACCGGGTCATGGATCTGAATGTAAAAGGCGTCTTCAATACCACCCGCGCAGCTGTGGAATGCATGGTGGCCCGTGGGACCGGTGTTATCCTCAACACCTCTTCCATGGTCAGCATTTACGGGCAGCCCAGCGGCATTGCTTACCCCGCCTCCAAATTTGCCGTCAACGGTCTCACGGTCTCGCTGGCCCGGGAACTGGGCCCCAAAGGCATCCGCGTGAACGCCGTTGCTCCCGGCGTTATCGAAACCGACATGATGAAATCCGTACCCAAGGAGCTCATCGAACCCCTCATCGGCCAGATCCCCCTTCGGCGGCTGGGTCAGCCGGAAGATATCGCCAACGCCTTTGTATTCCTTGCCTCGGATGAGGCATCCTACATAAGCGGTGTCGTCCTGAGCGTGGACGGCATGGGCCGCAACTAACGAAAGGAGTTCTCTATGAACATTATTACCATTACCAAGGACAACTTCCAATCGGAGGTAATCGAGAATAAAAAGCCGGTCCTTCTTGACTTCTGGGCCGCCTGGTGCGGGCCCTGCCGGATGCTCTCCCCCATACTGGATGAGATCGCCGGCGAACGGGATGACATTGTCATCGGAAAGGTCAATGTGGACGAACAGCCGGAGCTGGCCGGCAAATTTGGCGTCATGAGCATCCCCACGCTGGTGGTCATGAAAGACGGCAAAGCCGTCAATCAGGCCCTGGGCGCCCGTCCCAAGGAGCAGGTCCTGGCTCTTCTGTAAATAAAAACCCGCTGCCTGTGCAGCGGGTTATCTTTATGCATCCCGAAGCTCTTCCAGCTTCTTCACATCTGTCACTTCCACGGTTCCCCGGGTCAGCTTCACCATGCCTTCGTTCTGGAAATAGCGGAGCATCCGTGTCACGACTTCCCGGGCCGTGCCCAGATGGTTGCCGATTTTTTCGTGGGTGATGCTCAGGCTGTTCGTTCCCTCCAGCACAGTTTCATCCAGAAGGAAGGCCGCCAGCCGCTTGTCAAAGCTCTTCCACATGATCTGCTCCATCAGCCACAT
>CAZSAX010000164.1:0-2862 GCA_964605075.1 uncultured Oscillospiraceae bacterium | reverse complement strand
CCGGCCGAATTCACTTCGGCCGAGCAGATCAAATCCAGCTTGAAAAAAGCCCGCAGGCGGGCTTTTTTGACAAGCTGAAGCCCACTCGCAAGAGTGGGCTTGAGACTGTCAAAGAAGCAGGTATATCGCAGCGAAGCCCGGGCAGGGCGAGCCGCCCGGCGGGGCCGGGCGTAAATCCGGGGGGCCTTGGGCCCCAAGGATTATGCCGGCCGAATTCACTTCGGCCGAGCAGATCAAATCCGGCTTGAAAAAAGCCCGCTTGCGGGCTTTTTTGACAAGCTGAAAAAGCCGCTCCGGATGGAGCGGCTTTTGGTTTTATGCGCCGATGTAGGCTTTCTGCTGTTCGGTGAGGCTGTCGATGGAAACGCCCAGGGTCTCCAGCTTCACCCGGGCCACGGCTTCGTCCAGCTCCCGGGGCACGGGGATGGGCTCCGGCGCCAGCTCCCGGCCATGCTCCGCCAGATAGCGGGCGGACAGGGCCTGGATGGCAAAGCTCATGTCCATGATCTCCGCCGGGTGGCCATCGCCGCTGGCCAGATTCACCAGACGGCCTTCGCCGATGACATAAAGAGTTCTGCCGTTGGGCAGGCGATAGCCGTCGATGTTGTGGCGGGCGTTATGCTTGCTCTCGGCCAGCGCTTCCAGCTTGGCCATGGCCACCTCCACATCGAAATGGCCGGCGTTGGAGAGAATGGCGCCGTCCTTCATGGCCAGGAAATGCTCGGTGGTGATCACGTCTGTGTTGCCGGTGACGGTGCAGAAGATATCGCCGATCCTGGCGGCTTCCGCCATGGGCATGACCCGGTAGCCGTCCATGACGGCCTCAATGGCCCGGATGGGGTCGGTCTCGGTGACGATGACCCGGGCGCCCAGGCCCGCGGCCCGCATGGCCACGCCCTTGCCGCACCAGCCGTAGCCGGCCACCACCACATCCTTGCCCGCCACGATGAGGTTCGTGGTGCGCATGATGCCGTCCCAGACGCTCTGGCCGGTGCCGTAACGGTTGTCAAACAGGTGCTTGCAGTCGGCATCGTTGACCATCACGGCGGGGAAGCGCAGGGTGCCGGCCTTGGCCATCTGTTTGAGGCGGTGGATGCCGGTGGTGGTCTCCTCCGTGGAGCCGATGACACCGGGCAGCAGGTGGGCGAATTTGCTGTGCATCAGATTCACCAGGTCGCCGCCGTCGTCCACAATGATGTTGGGGCCCGCTTCCAGCACCTTTTCCAGGCACTGTTCGTATTCCTCCATGCTGCAGCCGTGCACGGCGTGCACTTCCAGGCCGCCGGCCACCAGGGCCGCGGCCACATCATCCTGGGTGGAGAGGGGGTTCGAGCCGGTGATGTACATCTCGGCGCCGCCCAGGGCCAGCACCCGGCACAGATAGGCGGTCTTGGCCTCCAGATGGACGGAGAGGGCCACCTTCATGCCCTTAAAGGGCTGATCCTTTTTGAACTGCTCCGCAATGCTGCGGCAGATGGGCATATTCCGCTCCACCCAGGCGATCTTCTTTTCGCCTTCGGGAGCCAGGGTGATATCGCGAATGGTACTCATAGGGCGCTTCCCTCCAAAATGAATTGTCCAAGGTCGGGCCGCACAGGGCCCACGTGTTCGATGGTGCGGGCGGCAAACAAAGAGCCGATGTCCACGGCGGCGCTCAGACTGTAGCTCCGGCTGAGGGCGAAGACCAGCCCGGCGAAGAAGGAGTCTCCCGCGCCGCTGGTGTCCCGCACCTGGGCGGCGAAAGCCGTCCGATGGCCGCCCTCGCCGCTTTCGCAGCTGAACCAGACAGCGCCGTTTTTGCCCGTGGTGACGACGATGCTCTTCATGCCCAGGGCCGGGGCCTTTTGCTCCAGCACGGAAAGGACATAGTCGTTGCCCTTGTCACCGAATTCTTCTTCAAACAGGCGGCCGGCTTCGATCTCGTTGCAGACAAAGCAGTCCATGCCGGCCAGAAGCTCTTTGTTGCGCAGGATGACCTCCATGTTGCTGGCTGCGCCGTACAGGGGCTTTTGCAGCTGCCGGCAAAGCTCGCAGCTCCGGCGGAAAAGCCGGTCGCTGGTGTCGCATTCCAGGGCCACGGTGTCGCAGCTTGCGATGTAGGCCTCGCCCTGCTCGTCCATGACGCGCTCCATGAGGGAGAAATCCAGCTGCTGGCTGATGGAGGCGGCCACATCGCCCCCAAGGTCGGTGACCACCAGCCACACGCCCATGCTGCCGGGACCGGCGGCCACACAGCGGCAGTCCATGCCGATCTCCTTCAGGTGGTTCAGAACGGCATCCCCCAGGGGGCCGCTGTCCACGCTGGAAAGAAAGGCCACATCCGCGCCGGCATGGAGCAGGTCTTCCGCAATGTTGCGGCCCACGCCGCCATGGATGAAATCCACCCGGCCTACATTCCGGCCCCGGGGGTCGAAGTGGCCGGCGGTGGGGCGGCCCATGGCGTCCATGAATACCGCGCCGATCACGGCGATCCTCACGCCTTCACGGCCTCCTTCAGGGCTTCGGTCCGGTCCGTCTTTTCCCAGGCCACGCCCAGATCCTCCCGGCCCATGTGGCCGTAGGCGGCAAGGCTGCGGTAAATGGGCTTGCGCAGATCCAGCTCCCGGATGATGGCGGTGGGACGCAGGTCGAAGACCTTGTTCACCGCCTGGGCCAGCACATCGTCGGAAACGGTGCCGGTGCCGAAGGTGGTGACGTTGATGGACACGGGGGTGGCCACGCCGATGGCGTAAGCGATCTGCACCTGGCACTTTTTGGCCAGGCCCGCGGCCACAATGTTCTTGGCCACCCAGCGGGCGGCGTAAGCGCCGCTGCGGTCCACCTTGGTGGGGTCCTTGCCGGAGAAGGCGCCGCCGCCGTGGG
>CAZSAX010000163.1:0-2886 GCA_964605075.1 uncultured Oscillospiraceae bacterium | reverse complement strand
CGCTTCTTCCTGCTGCGCTCCTTCCCCTTCGGCTCCGACGGCAATTTCTCCAACGAGCTTCTCATCTCCTGCATCAACACGGACCTGGCCAACGATCTGGGAAACATCGTGTCCCGTACCACGGCCATGGTGCAGAAGTATTTTGACGGCAGCCTTCCCGCCGGCCAGCTTGCCGACGGGGAAAAGGACGCCGATCTTATCGCCATGGCCTCTGCCCTGGCCGGCAAGGTGGAGGCGGAGATGGAGCGCTTTGCGCCCCAGAACGCCCTGGCGGAGATCTTTAAGGTCCTGTCCCGGGCCAATAAGTATATCGACGAAAACGCCCCCTGGGTCCTGGCCAAGGATGAGGCCAACAAGCCCCGGCTTGCGAAGGTGCTTTACAACCTGCTGGAGACCGTGCGCATCTGCGCGGGTCTGCTTCTGCCCTTCATCCCCGGCACGGCGGAGGAGATCCTGCGCCGCGTCGGCGCCCCGATGCCCGAATGGGAAAGCCTGGGCCGCTTCGGCGAGCTGGCGGAGACCGTGACCGTGACCACCGGCGCCGCGCTGTTCCCCCGCATCGACATGGCCAAGGAGCTGGAAGAACTGGAGGCCATCCGGGCCGCCGCCGCGGCGCCCGCCGCGCCCCGGAAGGAAGAGGCTGCGCCGGTCACCATCGACGAATTTGCCAAGGTGCGCATGACCGTGTGCAAGGTGCTTGCCTGCGAAAAGGTGAAAAAGAGCGATAAGCTCCTGCGCTTCGAGCTGGATGACGGCTCCGGCAGGAGCCGTCAGATCCTCTCCGGCATTGCCAGGTACTATCAGCCCGAAGAGCTCGTCGGCAAAACCGTTCTGGCCTGCACCAACCTGCCCCCCCGGAAGATGATGGGCCAGGAATCCAACGGCATGCTCCTGTCCACCGAAAGCGCCGATGGCAGCGCCCTGCATCTCATTATGCTGGATGACGCCATCCCGGCCGGCTACACCGTCTGCTGAGGGCAGCATAGTTTGAAAAAACCTCCCATATCCTTGTACTAAAAAGGATAGGGGAGGTTTTTCTATGCCTTTGGAGGAGAAAACAAGGCCGGCCCGGCCCCACAGCCTGAGCCTGACGGAGCGGGAAGCGCTGACGGTGAGTGCGGTGGAGGAGGTCATGTCCTTTGACGAGCAGGAAGTGGTCATGCGCACCGCCCGGGGGCTGCTCACGGTGCGGGGAGCGGGACTGAAGGTGGAGCGGCTGGAAAAGACCGCCGGGGAGCTGGCTTTGTCCGGCACGGTGAATGAGCTTGTGTACCAGCAGGCCCGGGATGCTGCCGGGTTCTGGACCAAGCTGTTCGGCTGATGGGGCTGCCGATCGTGGCCCAGCTTGCCGCTGCGGGAGGCTTTTTCCTGCTGGGGGCTGCGCTGGGACCGGTGTATGACGCGCTGGCGGTGCTGCGCAGCCGCTGGCCCCGGAGCCGGGGCCTGTGGGATGCGCTGTTTCTGCTGCTGTCGGCGTGTCTGCTCTTTGGCGGCGGCATGGCGGCCCGGGAGGGAAGCTGGCGGGGCTATATGCTGGCCGCGGCGCTGGGGGGCTTTGGCCTGTGGCGGGCCCTGGCCGCGCCCCGGGTGCGGCGGGGACTGGCCCGGGGCCTTTCCGGGATGCTGAAAGCTTTGACTTTTTGTCTTGGGCCGCTGAGCCGGGCGGCGGATTTCGTCTTGCAGCGGGGCAAATCGCTCTTTTCAAAATACAAAAACCGGAGTAAAATAAGAAAAGAAGCGGCCCGGGAGCGGGCCCGGAACCGGGGAAGGAGGCAGACGGCCTATGAAGCTGCGCAGATCGGGGATCTTTACCAGCCTTGTGATCCTGGCGCTGCTGATCTACGCCTGCGTATCCCTGTGGGGCATGCGGCAGAGGCTGCAGGACGCCGCTCAGCTGGAGGCGGAGCTGCAGCAGGAGGTGACGGCGCTGGAAAGCCAGAACGCCTCGCTTCAGTATGCCATCGAAAACGCGGAGGACCCGGAGGTCATCGCCGGGGTGGCCCGGGATAAACTGGGCCTTGTCATGCCCGACGACCGGATATTCCGGGACGGGGGCCATTGACAATTTTTATTGACATAACAACATAATTTTCCACACTTTCGCCGCCAATGTCAAATTGGCGGCTGTTATTTTGTGTACTTTTTAACGATTTTTTTGACTGAATAAGTTGACTTTACCGGGACAGGTCGTTATACTATAATTAGCCGGCTAAGATAGGCGGCTAACAACGATGCGAGAGGTACCGACGTGGAAGACAAAGAGCTGCTCAACCTGTTTACGGACATGGTCCGGGCGCACACAGCTTATATGGACCGTCAGCTGGCCTCTCTGCACCTGTCCAACGGACAGGGCGGCGTGATCTCGGTGCTGGGGCGAAACGGCGCTCTCACCCAGAACGAGCTGGCCCGTTTCCGTCAGGTGACCCCCGCCACCATCAGCATCATGCTTGACCGCATGGAGCGCGACGGCCTTGTCACCCGGGACAGCGTTTCCGGCGGCGGCCGGGCCAATCTTGTCCAGCTCACGGACGAGGGGCTGCGGGTGTTCAAGATCCTGGATGAGTTTATGGAGGGTGAGCCCCGGGTGGTTTTCGCCGGCCTGGACCAGCAGGAAAAGGATGCGGCCGGGGAATTATTCCGCAAACTCACGGACAATGTCACTCATGAGGCATCCGTGCGTTGATAAATACAAAAGAAAAAACAAATTAATTTTTTAGGAGGAAACAACAATGGCGAGACCTTTGGCTGATTACGTCCAGCTGCCCAAGTTTGACGAGTACAAAGAGTGGTTCAAGAACTTTGCCGACATGAAGCGTGAGGATGGCATCCTCCAGATCACCTGGAAGACCAACGACGGCCCCATGCACCACAGCGGCATGTCCCACC
>CAZSAX010000162.1:0-2889 GCA_964605075.1 uncultured Oscillospiraceae bacterium | reverse complement strand
CCTCCCAGACCACCGACGCCGCCGCTTTCGTGGTCATCATGGCCGCCGGCATGGCTGAGGAGCTGGGCCTGAAGCCCATCGCCCGTCTGAAGGGCTTTGCCGTGGCCGGCTGCGACGCTACCGTCATGGGCATCGGCCCCATCTACGCTGTTCCCAAGGTCATGGAGCAGACCGGTCTCACCGTGGACGATATGGACATCATCGAGATCAACGAGGCCTTCGCCTCCCAGTCTCTGGCCTGCATCGACACCCTGGGCTTCAACATGGATAAGGTCAACCCCTACGGCGGCGCTATGGCCCTGGGTCACCCCATGGGCGCTACCGGCGCTTTCCTCACCATGAAGGCTCTGGATTACCTCCAGGATCCCGAGACCGCCGGCAAGTATGCTCTGGTCACCATGTGCATCGGCGGCGGCATGGGTGCTGCCGGCATCTTCGAGCTGCTGTAAGAATTTTATGAACTCCAAAACGCCTTCCGAAAACGGAAGGCGTTTTTTGATATGAGTGAAAATGTTGAAATAAGAAAGAATCTGTGATAGTTTAACAAATATGTAGAAACAATAAATTTTGAGGGGAAAGTAGGAAAGAAAAATGTCAATTGATGCAAAATTCTATATGCACGAATCTGACAAGGTGGCACTCCAAACATTACAAGCCATTCCTGGTTTTTCCGCGCTGTTCAAGTCCTTTATGAAGATTTGGCATGAAAAGCAGTTCCGAATCGAAAATATGTCTAGCAATTTGCGCATTAACGAGAATCAACTCTCCAAATATTATGATATGCTTCCTCCCATTTGTGAGAAACTTGGAATTGATGTTCCCGAGTTGTATTTAACGCTTGATGTAAATCCTAATGCGTATACTGCCGGGGACACCAAACCCTTTATTGTCATCACTTCGGGATTGCTTGAAACTATTCCTGAAGATCTGATTCCTACCGTTTTGGCTCACGAATGCGGCCATATTGCTTGTCACCATTGTCTTTATAGAACAATGGGCCGGGTTGTTTTAAGTGAAGCAATTAATTTGCTAGGTTTGGATGGAATTGCAGTTCTGCCTATACAGGTCGCATTTTTCTATTGGATGCGTTGTAGTGAATTCTCTGCTGACCGTGCAGCAGCACTGTATGATGGTGGTGCGGAGAACACCGTTAAGGTGTGTATGCATCTGGCTGGCTTTGACAAGGATATCACCGCTGAAGCCAATGTTAATGAATTCATGAATCAAGCACTGGAATACAAGCAAATGGTCGAGGAATCCAAGTGGGATAAAACACTGGAATTCATGTTCTTGTGCAATCGTGATCATCCTCTCACGGCTCTGCGTGCATTTGAATGTAACGAATGGGCCAAAACAGAGCGTTTTGCGAGAATCGCAGAATATATCCGCACTTGCAACGCTGCATCTGACGAAGAAGCGATTACTTTCTTAAAAGAAATCCCCATGGCTGAATCTGTAAAGCATTATGTTGGCAAGCACATTGATGAAGTTGCTGAACAGCTTACCGCCCTGGGTTTTGCTGATGTAAGGAGAATAAAAATCACCCAAAAGGGCGGTATTGTGAAGTCCGGACAGGTTATTAGTATCAACATCAACGGGCAAGCGGGATTCAACAGATATGAATGGTATCCTGTCGATGCTCTTGTCGAGGTTGAATTCTACGAACCGGAGACCGAGGAAGAAGTAGCAGCCGCACATCCCGGTCAGAAGCGTATGCCCGATTCCTCCAAACGTTACCTTGGTCGTACATTTGAGGCCGTTGTTGCTGAACTACAGGACGCTGGTTTTGCAAACATCTCGCTTGAGTGCCAGAAAAAAGTGAAGAAAAATTGGCTGAGCAAGGAAGGTGCCATTTCTAAGATTTCTGTTAATGGACAAACGCAGTTCGACAAGGGAGAATGGTTTGCGGACGACGCGTTGATTCGAATTGTGTATAATAGCTATGTAATCTCAGCAGAGGAAGAATTTATACGTTAATGATTCATAAGGAGTGTTGATGTAGGATGGGACAATAATCGGTGTCATACAAGGGAAATAGAAAAGGCGTTCTCCCTCTCAGTTGCAATCCCCTCGCTTTCCCGCTATAATCAAAGCACGCTGATAAAGGAGAAGTTCCCATGACCTGGATATACGATCTCATACTGGTTCTCATCTTCGTGTTTCTCATCCTCCGCGGCTGGCGGCAGGGGGTGATGGCGACCCTTCTGCGCCTTTTGGGCTGGGTGGTGGCGGCTTTTGTCATCATCGGCTGGGCAGGGGAGTGGTCCGGCTCGGTCTATGAATCCGTGGTGGAAAAGCCGGTGACGGCGGCGGTCTCCGCGGCCATTCCCGCCGACGCGGTGAATGCCATGAACAGCACCGCCGATGCGGTAGAAAGTCTGCAGGGGGTCCTGGATGAGCTGTCCGGCATCCTGGGCGGCCGGGAGATCGACGCTTCTTCCGCCGATGCCATTGTTGCCATGCTGCGGCAGGATGGGGCCAGTTTGGCGGAGGCCATCACCCAGACGGTGCTGGAGCCGGTGCTGCTGGGCGTTTTGCAGGCGGTCATTTCCCTGGGCATCCTTGTGGTGTGCCTGTTCGTGTTCCGGTTCCTGTCCCGTCTGTCGGCCCATGGAAGCCGCGGCCGGGGGATTCTGGGAAAGGTGAACAAGATACTGGGCGGTGTTCTGGGCGCGGTGGAGAGTGTCGCCGTGGCGTATGTATATGCCTTTCTTCTGTCGGCTCTGGCCAGCGCGCTTACGGTGGACTGGCTCACGCCCTCCATTGTGAACAGCACGGCACTGGTAAGTTTGCTGCTGTAACAAATCCAATAGAAAACCCGGGAGAGTCCAAACTGATATGATCCCCCTAAAGTAGACCATGGAAATATCCAAAGTCTATTTTAGGGGG
>CAZSAX010000161.1:0-2938 GCA_964605075.1 uncultured Oscillospiraceae bacterium | reverse complement strand
TCGCGCTGGCCTGCAACCCCAAGCTGCTTTTGGCCGACGAACCCACCACCGCCCTGGACGTCACCATCCAGGCCCAGGTGCTGGAAATGATGAACGAGCTGAAAAAGAAGTTCGGCACCTCCATGATCCTCATCACCCATGACCTGGGCGTCGTGGCGGAAAGCTGCGACAAAGTCGCCATCATGTATGCCGGCGAGATCGTGGAATACGGCAACCTTCAGCACATCTTCAACGAAGTGGCTCACCCCTACACCAAGGGTCTGTTCGGCTCCCTGCCCAGCCTGGACAAGGACGTGCGCCGCCTCAATCCCATCGAAGGCCTCATGCCCGACCCGGCAAACCTGCCCGAGGGCTGCAAGTTCCATCCCCGCTGCCCCGAGGCCACCGAAGCCTGCGCCCACAAGTGCCCCAAGGCCGTTGAGATCGCCCCGGGTCACATCGTGCGCTGCCTGAAGTTTGAGGAAGGAGGCCGGGACAATGGCTGAAAACCTGCTGCAAGTTGAGCATCTGAAAAAATACTTCAAAACCCCCGCCGGCATGCTTCACGCCGTGGACGACGTGAGCTTCAGCCTCAAAGCCGGCCAGACTCTGGGCGTCGTGGGCGAATCCGGCTGCGGCAAAAGCACCCTGGGCCGCACCATTCTGGGCCTCACCGACACCACCGCCGGCAAGATCATCTTCGACGGCGAGGACATCACCGGCGCCAAGGGCGCCCAGCGGAAGGCGCTGCGCAAGGATATGCAGATCATCTTCCAGGACCCCTTCTCCAGCCTGAATCCCCGTCTGTGCGTCTCCGAGCTCATCGCCGAGCCCATGAAGATCTATAAGACCTGCAAGAGCAAGGACGAGCTCAAAGAGCGCGTGTTCCAGCTGATGGACACCGTGGGCCTGGCCCGCCGCCTGGCCTACAGCTACCCCCACGAGCTGGACGGCGGCCGCCGCCAGCGCATCGGCGTGGCCCGGGCCCTGGCCCTGGAGCCCAAGTTCATCGTCTGCGACGAACCCGTTTCCGCCCTGGACGTGTCCATTCAGGCCCAGATCCTGAACCTTCTGCAGGACCTGCAGGAGGAAAAGAAACTCACCTACATCTTCATCACCCACGACCTGTCCGTCGTCAAGCACATCTCCAACGACATCATGGTCATGTATGTGGGCTCCATGGTGGAAAAGTGCGGCGCGAAGGAGATCTTCGCCAAGCCTCTGCATCCCTACACCAAGGGTCTGCTCTCTGCCATCCCCATCCCCAGCATCAACATCGAAAAGCAGCGTGTCATCATGAAGGGCGAGCTCACCAGCCCCGTCAACCCCAAGCCCGGCTGCCGCTTCGTCAACCGCTGCCCCTACGCCACCGAGTGCTGCCACAGCGAGCAGCCCGTACTGGAAGAGATCCTGCCCGATCATTTTGTGGCCTGCCACAATGTGCGGGAAGTGAACGGACTTTAAAAAAGGAGAACATCATGGCTAAAGAAGAAATCGTCAAAGCCGAGGCCGAAGAAGAGAAGAAGGCCGCCGCTGCCGAAGCTGCGGAAGAGAAGAAGATCACCAAGCTGGACACGGCGGAGGAAGACGTCTTCGTTCCCTGCATGACCTACAACGTCCGCATGGCCTATGAGGCCGGCTACGACCTGCTCAAGCCCTGGCCCTGCGAGGGCATGACCGTCCACTCCGGTGTGGGCTGGTTCCACCCCTTCGGCCGCAGCGAATACTACGCTATCGTGGGCGACTGCCCCGAAAGAGAGGCCTTCCCCATCGACAAATACTTCACCGAGGACTGGATGGACGTTTATGACACCGCCCTGTTCTGCATCTACCGCATGAAGGACGGCGACATCTACGCCTACGACGGCATCTTCTGCCAGCGCGGCGCCGGGGACGAAGGTGTTCCCAACAAGACCGTGCAGCTGCGCCGGGATATCCTCACCAACGTCATCGTTGGCGGCACCGGCAAGTACGAAGGCGCCCGCGGCCTCATGATCGGAACCGCCGAAGGCTCCGGCTGGTCCAAGGTCTGCAACGAGGAGTCCGGCCAGACCCTGCCCCAGGCCCTGCTGAAGTGCCTGGAAGGCTACATCAAGATCCCCACCTGATAAATCCATAATACAAACGGGAACGGCCCTGCCGTTCCCGTTTTCTTTCGCTCTCTTCATTGCCGCCGGTTTCTGTGTGTGATATAATTTTGCAAAAACAAGGAGACCGCCATGTCCCGAGATTATTTCATCGCCGATACTCATTTTGATGACGACACCATCCGCCGCTATGAAAACCGGCCCTTTGATACCGTCCGGGCCATGAACGAAGCCCTGATCGAAAACTGGAACCGGGCCGTCAGCGCCGAAGACCGGGTCTATGTTCTGGGGGACTTCGGCGCCCCCGGCCGGGAAGCGGAGATACTTTCCGCCCTGAACGGCCAAAAAATCCTTGTCAAAGGAAACCATGATACCCGGTCCAATGAATACTACCGCCAGGCCGGCTTTGGGGAAGTCTATGACCTGCCGGTACTGTACGAAGGCTTCTGGCTTCTATCCCACGAGCCGCTGTATGTCAACACCAACATGCCCTATGCCAATCTCTTCGGCCATGTGCACGCCAGCCCGCTTTTCCGGGATCTCAGCCCCCAGCACTTCTGTCTCTGCGCCGAGCGGCTGGATTATACGCCCATTTCCCTGGAAGATATCCGTGCCAGAATGAACGCCGGGTGAAAAAGAAAAATCCGCAGCCTTTCGGATGCGGATATTGGTGGGGGATGGTAAATTAAATCTGTTTAAGCTCATATCTGTAAACTACTCTTTCGGCACATATCCCCAGGACTTGCCGAGGCGGATCTTCTGAACCTTTCCTTGCTCCACCAGCTTAGCAAGAATGCGGTTTGCCGTGGCGGGCGATACCTGGAACAGCTGCCGGACATCCGCATTGGTGATCGTGCTGTTTTTCTTCAGAA
>CAZSAX010000160.1:0-2965 GCA_964605075.1 uncultured Oscillospiraceae bacterium | reverse complement strand
CTCGATGGAGTTGGTCACGATGGTCAGCCCCTTTTTGCCGTGGAGCGCCCGGACGATGAAATAGCAGGTGGAGGAGTCGTCCAGCATGAGGAAATCCCCGTCGTCCACCAGCTGGGCCACCATGGAGGCCACGGTTTTCTTCTCTTCCACGTTGAGCTTCTTGCGCACCCGGAAGGGAGGGGCGTTGCGGTTGTCCGCCAGAGTGGCGCCGCCGTAGCACTTGTTGGCCAGGCCCAGCTCCTCCAGATTGCTCAGATCCCGCCGGATGGTCTCCTCCGAAACGCCGAACTGAGCCGCCAGATTACCCACCAGAACACGCTCGTCCCGGCGCAGCTCTTCCAAAATCAAATTTCTTCTTTCTGCGGCAAGTATGATAATCACGCCTTTCCGGTTAAAATCCTATAGAATAACGCATCAATTCACAAAAAACCACTTTACAAATTGGATTTACGGGGGTAAAATGTGGATTGATGAACAAGTGTTGGTTTTTATCTCTACAATTCCACAAAAAGCAACACATTATCCCATTGTTTAATTCTCATTATACACGCAAAAACAAACTTTGACAACAATAAACATAAAAAGTCATAAAAATAACGTGGTTTTGTCATAATACAATACCTGCAAGGAGAAGAATACATGAAATTTGTCTACAACTTCAGCGAAGGCAACGGCGAAATGCGGGAACTTCTGGGCGGCAAGGGCGCGAATCTGGCGGAAATGACCATCATCGGTCTGCCCGTGCCCCAGGGCTTCACCGTGACCACCGAGGCCTGCACCCGCTATTACGATGACGGCGAGCTCATCGCCGAGGAGATCGTGGCCGAGATCTTTGACCATGTGGCCCAGCTGGAAGAGATCACCGGCAAAAAGTTCGGCGACCCCGCCAATCCGCTGCTGGTGTCCGTGCGCTCCGGCGCCCGGGCCTCCATGCCCGGCATGATGGACACCATCCTGAACCTGGGCATCAACGCCGAAGTGGCCGAGAGCCTGGCCCGTCAGTCCGGCAACGCCCGCTGGGCTTACGACTGCTACCGCCGCTTCATCCAGATGTTCTCCGACGTTGCCATGGGCATCGAAAAAGAACACTTTGAGGATCTCATCGCCGAAGCCAAGGCGGCCAAGGGCGTGAAGCTGGACACCGAGCTGGACGCCGGGGACCTTCTGGCCCTTATTGAAAAATACAAGTCCCTCTACCGGGCCGAAAAGGGCGAAGAATTCCCCGCCGATCCCAAAACCCAGCTCATCGAGGCCGTGAAAGCCGTATTCCGCAGCTGGAACAACGAGCGCGCCATCAGCTACCGCCGCATGAACAACATCCCCGGCTCCTGGGGCACCGCCGTGAACGTGCAGAGCATGGTCTTCGGCAACATGGGCGACGACTGCGGCACCGGCGTGGCCTTCACCCGCGACCCCGCCAACGGCACCAACAAGCTCTATGCCGAGTTCCTTATGAACGCCCAGGGCGAGGATGTGGTCTCCGGCGTGCGCACCCCCCAGACCATCGACCAGATGAAAGACACCGACCCCGCTTCCTATGAGAAGCTGGTGAACATCGCCAAGACCCTGGAGCGCCACTACAAGGACATGCAGGACATGGAGTTCACCATCGAAAAGGGTCAGCTCTACATGCTCCAGACCCGCAACGGCAAGCGCGCCGCCCAGGCCGCCCTGAAGATCGCCGTGGATCTGGTGAAGGAAGGCCTCTGCACCAAGGAAGAGGCTCTTTTGAAGATCGATCCCAAGCAGCTCAATTCCCTCCTCCACCCCAACTTTGACGCCGCCGCCCTCAAGGCCGCCATGCCTGTGGCCAAGGGCATCGACGCCAGCCCCGGCGCCGCCACCGGCGGCGTGGTATTCACCGCCGAACGGGCCAAGGAGCTGGCCAAGGCCGGCCCCGTGATCCTGGTGCGCAAGTTCACCAGCCCCGAGGACATTGAGGGCATGGCCGCCGCCCAGGGCATCCTCACCGCCACCGGCGGCAAGACCAGCCATGCGGCGGTGGTCGCCAAGGGCATGGGCACCTGCTGCGTGGCGGGCTGCTCGGAACTGGTGGTCTATGAAGAGGAAAAATACTGCACCATCGCCGGCCACAAGCTGGCGGAAGGCGATTTCATCTCCATCAACGGCGACACCGGCCATGTGTATCTGGGCAGCATCCCCACCGTGGAAGCCGCCGGCAACGAGGATTACCAGACCATCATGCAGTGGGCCGATGAGCTCCGCCGCCTGAAGGTTCGCACCAATGCCGACAACCCCAAGGACGCCGCCACCGCCATCAGGTTCGGCGCCGAGGGCATCGGCCTGACCCGCACCGAGCATATGTTCTTCGAAGCCGACCGCATCCCCGCCGTGCGGGAGATGATCGTGTCCGAAACCGAAGAGCAGCGCCGCCGGGCCCTGGATAAGCTGCTGCCCATGCAGCGGGGCGACTTTGTGGGCATCTACCGGGCCATGGGCGACCGCCCCGTGACCATCCGCCTGCTGGACCCCCCCCTGCACGAGTTCCTGCCCGAAAACGACGAAGACATCGCCGCCCTGGCCAAGGAAATGGGCCTGAGCTTCGAGCAGCTCAAGGCCGCCGTTTCCAAGCTCCACGAGACCAACCCCATGATGGGCCACCGGGGCTGCCGTCTGGCCGTCACCTACCCCGAGATCGCCGAGATGCAGACCCGGGCCATCATTGAGGCCGCCATCCTCGTCAAGAAGGAAGGCGTGGATCTGATCCCCGAGATCATGATCCCCCTGACCTCCGAGCTGAAGGAATTCCGCTTTGTGAAGTCCATCGTGAAGCAGACCGCCGACAAGCTCATCGCCGAAGCCGGCATTGAGCTGCCCTACCTGGTGGGCACCATGATCGAGATCCCCCGGGCCGCCCTGCTGGCGGACGAGATCGCCGCCGAGGCCGACTTCTTCTCCTTCGGCACCAACGACCTCACCCAGATGACCTTCGGCTTCAGCCGCG
>CAZSAX010000159.1:0-2996 GCA_964605075.1 uncultured Oscillospiraceae bacterium | reverse complement strand
CATTGGCCTTGGAGCGCAGGGGCTTGATGGTCACATCCGGCATCAGCGCCACCGCCGGTGAGCGGAAGGTGGCCATGGAGATCAGCACAATAAACAGCGCCACTATGAAGAAGATCAGAGGGCTTTTGTCCGCCGCCGTAGCGGCCGCCGGGGATCCATAGGCCGCCAGATGCTTCAGCTGCATCCTGTCCGCCGCCGCCAGAAGCTGCAGCCCCACCACCGCCACAATGCTGCCGCCGATGATGTAGGGGGTACGGCGGCCCAGACGGGTGTTTGTCTTGTCGGAAAGCGTGCCGAACAGGGGCAGCATGAACAGCGCCAGCACATTGTCCAGCGCCATGATGACCCCCGACCAGGTCTGGCTCATGCCGAATTTATTCGTCAGGATAATGGGCACAATGGCATCGTAAGCCTGCCAGAACACGGTGATAAGGAAAAAGGCAAAGCCGACAAAAAGGGTCCGTTTGGTATTGAGCTTCATCGTTGGCCTCCGGTGTGTACACATTTTAATCCATCATAGCGAAAGCGGTAAGACTTTGCAAGAAAAATCGCCGGAGCGGAGGCTCCGGCAATAATGATTCAGGAAAGCAGCATTTTGTCCGATTCTTCGTGTTTGCCAGCCACTTCCGCAAACTTCTGCAGCAGGATATCCCGGGTGAGTTTTTTCTTTTCCTCCCCCGCAATGTCCAGAATGATCCGGCCCTCGTTCATCATGATGAGACGGTTGCCCAGGGCGATGGCGTCGCCCATGTTGTGAGTGATCATCAGGGCCGTGAGGCCGTTGTCCCGGACGATATGGTCGGAAAGCTCCAGGACCTTCGCCGCCGTGGCCGGGTCCAGCGCCGCCGTATGCTCGTCCAGCAGCAGAAGCTTCGGCTTCTGCAGCGCCGCCATCAGCAGCGTCAGTGCCTGGCGCTGACCGCCGGAGAGCAGACCCACCTTGCTGGTCATCCGGTCTTCCAGGCCGAGGCCCAGCGCACTGAGCTTCTCCCGGTAGAGCTCACGCTCCGCCCGGGTCACGCCCCAGCCAAGGCCCCGCTTCTGACCCCGGCGGTACGCCAGCGCCAGGTTTTCCACCAGCTGCATATCCGGAGCGGTGCCCATCATGGGATCCTGAAATACGCGGCCGATGTTCTTGGCCCGCTTGTATTCCGGCAGGCCCGTGATATCCTCGCCGCCGAGAACGATGGAGCCCTTGTCCACCGGCCAAACCCCCGCCACCGCGTTGAGCAGGGTGGATTTGCCGGCGCCGTTGCCGCCGATCACGGTGACGAAGTCGCCTTCCTTCAGGTGCAGATCCAGATCAACGAGGGCTTTTTTCTCATTGACGGTGCCGATGTTGAAGGTTTTGCTGATGCCGTTGACTTTAAGCATTTTCCTTCGCTCCTTTCCCGCTCCGTTTTTTTGCGCCGTGGAACGAGCTGCGCGCCTGCTTCTGCAGATAGGGAACCGCCAGGAACAAAGCCACGATCACCGCCGTGAAGAGCTTAAGGTCGTTGGGGTCCAGTTTCAGCCACAGGATGAAGGTCATGACCATGTAGTAGATCACGCCGCCCAGCACCACAAAGCCCAGACGAACGCCGAAGTTGCAGCCCTTGCGGAAGATGGCGTCGCAGAGCACCTCGCCGATGACAATGGCCGCCAGGCCGATGACGATGGCGCCGCGACCCATGTTCACGTCCGCCGTGCCCTGGAACTGGGTCATCATACCGCCGGCCAGGGCCACCATACCGTTGGACAGACCCAGGCCCAGCACCTTCATGCTGTTGATGTTGATGCCCTGAGCCCGACTCATGGCCGGGTTGGAACCGGTGGCGCGCAGAGCGCTGCCCTGGGCCGTACCGAAGTACCAGTAGAGAAGGGAAATAACGATCACCGACAGGACAAGGCCCACGATCAGCGCCGCCGGCACATAACGGGACGACACCAGGAAGCCCCTGCCGCCGTTTTCCCAGAACATGCCGTAGTTTTTCAGACTGGCGGTCTGGTTGGCTTTCATGCCCATGATCCGGAGATTGATGGAATACAGCGCAAACTGGGTCAGGATGCCGGAGAGGATGGCGGGGATGCCAAGCTTTGTGTGCAGCAGACCGGTGCAGAAACCGGCCAGGACACCCACCAGCATGGCGATAAGCACCGCCGCCCAGGCAGGCAGACCGGCGATCAGCAGCATGACCGTCACCGCACCGCCGGTGGCAAAGGTACCGTCCACGCTCAGATCGGCCACATCCAGCAGCCGGAAGGTAATGTAAACACCCAGCGCCATCAGGCCCCACAAAATGCCCTGGGCGATGGCCGAAGGCATGCGGGTGGGCAGGCTGGCAAAATTCAAAGAGGCAAAATAGGCCGCAATGTTCATTTGGATCTCACTCCCGCGTAGTAGTCAAAGGCCCGGGCGGGAAAATCCCGCCCGGTTTTTGTCGTTTTACTTATTATATTTCTGCTTGCTGCGAAAATCAAGCAATGACTTCGTAGTCCTCGGGAATGGTAACGCCCATGGCATCGGCCAGATCGGCGTTGTACTTCTTCACGGGGTTGGGGTAGTACTCGATGGGCATCTCGGAGATGTCGGACTCACCGGTCAGGATCTTCACGGCCATGGCGCCGGTGGTGCGGCCCAGCTCGTAGTAGTCAATGGACAGGGTGGCAACGCCGCAGCCGGAGCAGATGCCTTCCTCGCCGGCCACGATGGCAACGCCGGCGGGCTCCGCCACGTTGTTGATGGCCTCGGTGCAGGAAGCAGCGGTGTTATCGGTGGGGATGTAGAGAACGTCGCATTCGTCGCAGGCAGCGGCGGTAACGGTGGCAACGTCGTTGGAGTCCGCGAAGGTGTAGATATTCACGGTCAGACCGGCGGCTTCCAGCTCAGCCTGCACGACCTCGGCCTGGTACACGGAGTTGGCCTCGGCGGAGCAGTACAGGATGCCCACGGTGGCAGCCTCGGGGAAGAGCTCGATGATCATATCGGCCTGCTGATCCAGAGGAGCCAGATCGGA
>CAZSAX010000158.1:0-3025 GCA_964605075.1 uncultured Oscillospiraceae bacterium | reverse complement strand
ATAGGTGTGTGACCTCTGTTTTTTTCTAAGGCTGTTTTTTTACAGCCCCTTTTCTACTTTTTTCTGTATCCACCAGGCATAGGCCAGGGAAAGCAGCGTGAGAAACAGCGCCGCAGCCACATCCATTCCGGTACTCCGAGGGCCGCTGAAGCCGCTGAGGGAGTTGATGAGCCCGTGAGCCAGGATGCAGGGCCAGAGACTGCCGGACCTGAGGAAAAGAATCGTGAACAGATAGCCGGCGGCCACCGCATAGACGATCTGCAGCAAAGTAGCGCCCACAGGGGCTCCGTTGAGCAGATTCACGATATGCCCCAGGCCAAAGGTGATACTGGCAATGGCAATGGCCCGCTTTTCGTTGTCCCGGCGCAGGGCCTGAAACAGGAAACCCCGGAAAATCAGCTCTTCCAGAAATCCCACGCACAGCATGCTGACGACATACAGTGCCGATTCCCCCGGGCTGTAATGCATGGCCGCACCGCTCCAGAGGTTGGTGGAAGCCAGAAGCAAAAGCGGCAGGAAATACAGATATTTTCCGCCGTCCAGCCGGACTTTTGCCAGGCCGTACTTCCCCGCCAGGCCGTTTTTCCGCACCCAGCCGGCCAGCACCGCCGTCATGACCAGGCACAGCGGCGCCGTTAGCAGCTTTTCCATGCCAAGCTCCGCCGACAGACTGTCCGCCAGGCTTAAAAGCACTACATACAGGCCGATCCAAACCAGGGCAAATCCCAGCTCGCTTTTTTCATAAAACTTCTTCATGCCGCATCCTCGCTGTCAGCTGTAAAAATGCATGAACATGGCCCCATAGAGATTGAAGGCCACCGCCGCCGCTCCCAGGGCGATGCACTCCGGGGCCGCCTTTTGGGGACTTTTCCGCCCGATATACAGCAGCGCGAAGGGCAGCAGATCGCAGGTATAGCGGGCGCCGAACTGCCAGCCGCCAAAGGTTTTATGCACACACAGGCAAAGGATCTCCAGCACCATGGCCGCCGTAAGAGCGATGCCCTCAAAGCTCCACTGCTTCCGGACCAGCGCCTTGAGCTGGTAATAAAACAGCACCAGGAACATGGGGTTGGCGATATAGAACATAAAGCCGTCAAACACCGGAAAATCCAGCGTTCCATACTGCAGCTTCACCGGCCGGAACAGAATGTTTTTCAGATTGGTCCACAGATAAACCAGATGGAACTGGCCGTTTTCCGCCGCCGTGAACTCCGGCAGGTAATTGTGCCCAAACTCCAGGGGATCCCCGAAGCGGGCAGCGTTGTAGCCCATCAGCGCCGCCGCCACCACGGCCACCCCGAGGCAGTATTTCCACTGGCCCAAAAGCGCCCGCCAGAAGCCCTTCTTTTCCCGGTCCTGCCAGGCAAAGCACAGCACGAACACCGGGATATACAAAGCCGAAAAGGGCCGGCAGCCCACAGCCAGCGCCAGGAAAAACAGGGATAAGCCCCGTTTTTGGCCCAAAAAAGCCAAAATCGCGGCCAGACACAAAAGCATGTTCAGCGCCTGGGCCTGGAACCAGACGCCGCCGTCGGTGGTCATCCAGAGCATGTTGGAGCCCCAGACCAGGAAAACGCCCCAGAAAGCGGCCACGCCCGGGCTGCGCCCCAGCCTGCGCATGATATAAAAAGCCAACGCAACACTGCCCAGGCCATAGAGTGCCACCAGCAGATAGTTGGGAGTGTTGGCCCCGAAGATCAGCACCAGCGGCAGCAGCACCACCGAGGGCAGCGGCGGGAAGGAGCAGTAATAGCGGCCTTCATAGATCGCCAGCTCCAGCCAGGTGTAGTTCTCCCCGCCCTCCAGATACATGCGCCCCTGCAGCCAGTTCAGCGTCTGCAGGGTATAGCTGTCCTGGGGCTGGTGGGTCCAGAGGGTGCCCCCCAGAGAATCCGATATGAGAAAATAGCCAAAGGCCAGCACCAGAAGGGTCAGGCCCAGGACCCGGCGCTCCTGCCGGATGTTGTCTGTCATGTCACCGCTCCGTTTCCCAGCCCTCGATGGGCAGACGCTGCATGGCCCCGAAAACCTTGGTTTTCAGGTCGGGATAGGCTCCCGACAGCTGCTTAAGAAGATCCTTGATCTCCTTGCGCTTGCTGGCCTGATCCATGGGACAGGTATTTTTCACAATGGGCACCGCCAGCTTCTCCGCCAGGTTGGCGATCCGCTGCTCGCCGGCATAGAGCATGGGCCGGATCTGGGTCATGCCGCTTCGGTCCAGAAAGGTCACCGGCCGGAAGCAGCCCACCCGGCCTTCCAGCAGCAGGTTCATCATAAAGGTTTCCACCGCATCGTCAAAATGATGCCCCAGGGCCACCTTCTGACAACCCAGCTCCCGGGCGGCGTTCATCAGCGCCCCCTTGCGCATCTTGGCGCACAGGGAACAGGGATTTGACTCCTTGCGCACATCGAACACGATTTCCCGGATATCCGTTTCCACCAGCGTGAAAGGGACCGCCAGCTCTTCGCAGAGCCGGGCCACCGGTGTATAGTCCATGTCCTCAAAGCCCAGGGCACAGCTGATGGCCCGGAGCCTGAATTTCCTGGGATAGTAACGGCTCAGCCGCTCCAGCGCCAGCAAAAGCACCAGAGAATCCTTGCCGCCGGAAACCCCCACGGCGATCTCATCGCCCTCTTCGATCATTCCGTAATCGTCCACGCAGCGGCGCACAAGACCGCTGAATTTGTTCAGTTCATCCATAGCTTCATCCAAAAACGTAAAATTGATATTTAGCAATCGGGAGCAAAAGCGAGAAAAACGGAGCTTTTTCGAGCATAAATCTTTTTTCTTAAATTTGTTGTTGACAAGGGAAAATCCGGATGGTATAAATGTATGGCGCACCGGACTGGTAACAGTTTATAGAGTGCGCTTGAAATTGTCAAAAAATTTTTTAATACTGCGGAGGAAACAACATGTCCACGACTATGGTCAAACCCACCGAAGTCGTCCGCCAGTGGCACGCTCTCGATGCCGCCGGCCCGCCCCTGGCCAAACCCGCCGTCATCCCCGCCGCCCTTCCGCGCG
>CAZSAX010000157.1:0-3056 GCA_964605075.1 uncultured Oscillospiraceae bacterium | reverse complement strand
TGTTCTGATAGATGGCGTTGGCGGTGCCGGAGAACCAGTTGCCCTTCTCCCCGGCGGACATATAGGGCGGCAGAATGTAAACGCCGCCGTCCTCCCGGTCCAGATCCCAGGCCTGGCCGCTGCCGATGTAGGAGTTGAGCTTCATGGGGCGGTACTGGGTCAGAACGCCTACGGTGTCAATGCCGGAGTTGGCGCAGTTGGACAGGGGAAAGTCGATGATGCGGTACTTGCCGCCGAAGGGCATGATGGGCTTGGCGGCGTCCGCCGTGAGGGCGTAGAGCCGGGAGCCCTGACCGCCGGCCAGCAGCATGGATATGATTTCCTTCTTCACAAAATACCCCCTTGCCTTGCTTGCAAAGCTTAATTGTAGCGGCCCATGGCGTGTTCCGGGCCGTTTTTGATGTAGTCCTGCACGGCGTCCGCCGCCTTCTGGATGGCTTCGGCATAGGCCGCCGCGTCCTCGTTTTTGGGTACGCCAAGCACCCAGTCCACCTGGTCCGGACCGGGCTTGGGGGGCGCCCCCACACCGATGCGGATGCGGGGGAACTGGTCCGTGCCCAGGTGGGCGATGATGTTTTTCAGGCCGTTGTGGCCCCCGGCGGAGCCTTTCTGGCGGATGCGGATGCGGCCCGGGGGCAGGGAGATCTCGTCGGAGACCACCAGCACCCGTTCCGCCGGCACCTTGAAGAAGCGGGCCGCCTGGCCCACGGCTTCGCCGGAGAGATTCATATAGGTTTGGGGCTTCATCAGAAGCACCTGCTGCCCGTCAATGACGCATTTGCCCGTCAGCGCCCGGAAGCGCAGACGGTCGATGCGCACGCCGAGGTCTTTCCCCAGAGCGTCTGCGGTGAGGAAGCCGGCGTTGTGGCGGGTGCCGGTGTACTGAGCGCCGGGGTTGCCCAGAAAGGCAACGATCCAGCTTATGCCGCCGGTTTTGCCGAACATTATTCGAACAGGGGGGCCAGAGACTCGTCCTCGTAGATGTGGTCGATGGACTGGGCAAACAGCTCGGCCACGGAGAGGTAACGGATCTTGTCCACCTGGGGCTTGTTCTGGGGATAGGGGATGGTGTTGAGCAGCAGCAGCTCTTCCAGGACGCTGTCTTCGATGCGCTCCAGGGCGGGGCCGGACAGAACGCCGTGGCTGGCGCAGGCATACACGGCCTTGGCGCCGCCGATCTCCTTGACGGCCTTGGCTGCGCCGCACAGAGAGCCGGCGGTGTCCACGATGTCGTCGAGGATGATGACGGTCTTGTCCTTCACGTCGCCGATGAGGTTCATGACTTCGGACTTGTTGGCCTCTTCCCGGCGCTTGTCCACAATGGCCATGCCCACGCCCAGCTTCATGGCAAAGGCACGGGCCCGGGCCACGCTGCCCACGTCGGGGGAGACCACGACCAGGTCCGGATTGCCGAAGCCGAAGCGGTTGAGGTAGTGGCGGCTGAAGACCACGCTGCCGGCCAGGTTGTCCACGGGGATATCAAAGAAGCCCTGGATCTGGGAGGCGTGCAGGTCCATGGTCAGCACGCGGTCGGCACCGGCCACGGTGAGGAGGTTGGCCACCAGCTTGGCGGAGATGGGATCGCGGCTCTTGGCCTTGCGGTCCTGACGGGCATAGCCGAAATAGGGAATGACGGCGGTGATGCGGCCGGCGGAGGCGCGGCGCATGGCGTCGATCATGATAAGAAGTTCCATAAGGTTGTCGTTCACGGGGCCGCAGGTGGACTGAATGAGGAAGATGTCCGCGCCGCGGACCGGCTCATAAACAGAAACGGAGCATTCGCCGTCCGCGAAGGACTTGACAACGCAGTTGCCCAGCTCCTTGGACAGGCAGCGGCCGATCTCGTTGGCGAGTTCGCGATTGGAATTGCCGGTGAAGATTTTGAATTCTTTGCCGTGAGTGATCATAGGTTGTTTCTCTCCTTGACCCATTATTTTATATTTTACATCCAAGATTATAGCAAACCATGTCGGCAAAAGGAAGACCTTTCCGCAATTTTCCTGCACGGCTAACAAGGCCTTTACAGCGGGACGGATTTTGTATATAATATCTCAGTTAGAATAGGAGAGGTATGGAATCATGCTGCAATTTGAAGAATATAAAGTAAAACTCAACAATCTCCGGCCCACCCTGGAGGACCTGCGGGACGCCCTGCGTCTGGAGGATGCCCGCAACGAGATCGAAAAGCTGGAGGCGGAAAGCGCCGCCGAAGGCTACTGGAACGATCTGGAGCGCAGCCAGGCCGGCCAGAAGCGTCTGCGCAGCCTGCAGAACAAGGTGGAGGGCTACGAGAAGCTGGCCAACGGCTGGGACGATCTTTTCGTTATGTGCGAAATGGCGCTGGAGGAGAACGACGAAAGCCTGCTGGAGGAATTGCAGGACGGCTTTGCCACCTTCAGCGAGAAGCTGGAGGCCATGCGCCTGTCCACCCTGCTCACCGGCGAATACGACGCCAACAATGCCATTCTCACCTTCCACGCCGGCGCCGGCGGCACCGAGGCCCAGGACTGGACCCAGATGCTTTACCGTATGTATACCATGTGGTCCGACCGCCATGGCTACAAATACACGCTGCTGGACTGGCTGGACGGCGATCAGGCCGGCATCAAGTCCGCCACCATCAAGATCGAGGGCGAGAACGCTTACGGCTTCCTGAAGAGCGAGCACGGCGTGCACCGGCTGGTGCGCATCAGTCCCTTTGACGCCTCCGGCCGCCGCCAGACCAGCTTCGCGGCGGTGGAAGTCATGCCCGAGATCGAGGATGCCGGGGAGATCGAGCTCCGGGACGAGGATATCAAAATGGACGTTTACCGTTCCTCCGGCGCTGGCGGCCAGAAGGTCAACAAAACCAGCTCCGCCGTCCGTCTGACCCACCTGCCCACGGGCATCGTGGTGTCCAGCCAGGTGGAGCGCAGTCACTTCCAGAACCTTGAAAACTGCCGCCAGATGCTCCGGGCCAAGCTGGCGGAGATCAAAGAGCGGGAGCACCTGGAAAAGATCGAGGACATCAAGGGCGTGCAGATGAAGATCGAATGGGGCAGCCAGATCCGCTCCTA
>CAZSAX010000156.1:0-3102 GCA_964605075.1 uncultured Oscillospiraceae bacterium | reverse complement strand
CTTGGGCCCCAAGGATTATGCCGGCCGAATTCACTTCGGCCGAGCAGATCAAATCCAGCTTGAAAAAAGCCCGCTTACGGGCTTTTTTGACAAGCTGAGCCTGCCGTTTCCGGCAGGCTTTTTCATGTCTTTTATTCGACCTCGATCAGCTCATAGTCCCGGCTGCCCACGCCAAGGGCCGCGGAGGCCTCCACGGTGAGAATACCGTTGCGGCGCTCGATACGCTCCAGCAGATGCCCCTGGCCCGGGTCGTCGGTGGCGGCATAAACCAGATCCAGACAGGCCTGGTCAATGGCCACCGGGTCCAGAGAGGCCAGAATGCCGATGTCCTTCATGCAGGGATCCTCCGCCACGGCGCAGCAGTCGCAGTCCACGGACATATTTTTCATCACATTGATATAAACCGCCTTGCCGCCGAAATAGTCCACCACGCTTTTGGCCGCGTCCGCCATGGACTCCAGAAAGCTGTTGTGCTCCGCGGTCCAGATCTCTTCCGGCACACCGGCGCCATGGATATAGGCCTTGCCGTAGGAAGAAGCAATACCGATGGAAAGCTGCTTCAGCGCCCCGCCGTAGCCGCCCATGGGATGGCCCTTGAAGTGGGACAGCACCAGCAGGGCGTCGTAGTTGGCCAGATTCCTGCCCACATAGTTTTTCTGGATGCGCCTGCCCCCGGGGATGGAAAGCTCCAGATCCGGCCCCTCGCCGTCCAGGATATCCACCTCCGCCACGTCGCACCAGCCGTGGTCCTTCATGGTCTGCCAGTGTCTGTCCGTGACATTGCGGGTGCCCTCATAGGCGGTGTTGCATTCCACCACCGTGCCGCCCACATGGTCAAGGATGGCCTTCCAGAATTCCGGCCGCAGGAAGTTCTGGTTGCCGGTCTCGCCGGAATGGACCTTCACCGCCACCCGGCCCTCCAGGGGCGTTTCCAGCAGCCGATACAGCTCCAGCACCTTTTCCGGGGTGATATGGCGGGAAAAATAGACCTTGGATCGCATTTGTTCCTCCTGTCCGCCGGACTTGGCCCGGCGCTTTTTTCTTATTTTACCCGCCGCTGCCGGATTATGCAAGGTCTTTGCGCCGCCGCCCGGAAACGAAAAAAACGCGGCCCGTCCATAAGAAAATGCTTTTCCCCGCAGCGCGCCCTGTGCTATACTGGGAAAAACACCGAAAGGAAGCTATCGGCATGAAAACGATCGCTGTCATCACCGGCGCCTCCAGCGGCATGGGCCGGCGCTTTGCAGAGACCCTGGAAGAGTTCGGGACCTTCGACGAAGTCTGGGCCATTGCCCGGCGGGCCGAACGGCTGGAAGAGCTGAAAGAGACCGTTCCCTATCCCCTGCGCCCCCTGGCCATGGATCTGACCGACCGGCAGAGCTACAAGACCTACGCCGCTCTTCTGGCGGAAGAAAAGCCCCAAATCGGCCTTCTCATCAACGCCAGCGGCTTCGGCAAGTTCCGGGCCACCCTGGATGAGCCCCTGGAGGTAAACCTGAACATGGTGGACCTCAACTGCCAGGCGCTTCAGGCATTATGTCAACTAAGCATCCCCTACATGGCCCCCGGCAGCAAGATCGTGAACATCGCCTCCGTGGCCGCCTTCCAGCCCACCCCCTACATCAACGTCTATGCCGCCACCAAAGCCTTCGTCCTGTCCTACAGCCGCTCCCTGAACCGGGAGATGAAGAGCCGGGGCATCCATGTGATGGCCGCCTGCCCCTTCTGGACCAAAAGCGAGTTCTTTGACCGGGCCATTGACGAGGGCAAGCCCAGGGTGGTGAAAAAGTACGTCGCCATGTACACCCCCGCCCAGGTGGTGGCCCAGACCTGGAAGGATCTGAAAAAGGGCAAGGATGTGAGCATCTGCGGCTTCAAGGCCAAGGGCCAGACCTTCCTGACAAAGCTTTTGCCCCACGGCTTCGTGATGAACTTCTGGCTGAACCAGCAAAAGCTCAAATGAAGCCAGAAAGCGCACAGCAGCCGCTGTGCGCTTTGTTTTATTTCTTTTTCAGATCTCCGGTGGCAGGGCCCTGCAACAGCTCCCCCTCCGGGCCGAAGCGGGAGCCGTGGCAGGGGCAGTCCCAGGACTGCTCCGCCGCATTCCACTTCAGCGCGCAGCCCATGTGAGGGCAGCGGGGTCTTGTGGGCGTGACAAGGCCGATGCCGGCTTCCAGAGCGTTGGCGGCCAGCTGGGGCCGGAGCATGCTCCGGGCAGGACAGAAAAGCTCCTCCCAGGGATTTGGCCGGTTCTGCACCAGATCGCAAAGCAGCATGGCCGCCGCCATGGCCGAGGTCATGCCCCATTTGTTGAAGCCCGCCGCCACATAAAGCCGGGGGGGCTTGCGCCCATATTGGCCGATATAGGGCACGCCGTCCAGGCTCATGGTGTCCTGGGTGGCCCAGCGGTATTTTACCGTTGCACGGGGATAGTGGCGTTGGGCAAAGTCCTCCAGAGCCTGCCAGCCGCCGCCCGGCTTCCCGCTGCGGTGGCTTCCGCCGCCCAGGAGCAGAAGATCCCCATAATTCCGAAAGGAAAGGCCCTCCGCCGCCTCGTCCAGGTACATACCGCCCACGTCCTCCGCTCCCTCCAGGGCCAGCACATAGGAGCGGTGCTGATACAGCTTCAGAAAGTAGGCGCCGTGCTTGTTAAGGAAAGGAAAATGGCTGGTCACAATGGCCTTCCCGGCCAGGATCCTTCCGTGATCGGTCACAAAATACCGGCCGTCAAAGCCGCGCACCGGACTGTGTTCATAGATGTTCAGCCCCCGGGCGATCCCGGCGGCAAATTTCAGCGGATGGAACTGCCCCTGCCCCGGAAAGCGGACGGCCCCCGCTGCAGACAAGGGCAGCGGCAGCGTCTGCACAAAGTCCGCCCGGGCCCCGATCGTTTGCAGGGCTTCCAGCTCCTTTTCCAGCTTCCGGGGCGCGTTCAGCGTGTAGACAAAGGCGTCTTTTTCCTCGAAATCGCAGGGAATCTGCTGACAAAGCCTCCGGTACTTTTCCAGAGCCGCTTCGTTGGCTTCGTAATACAACCGGGTTTTTTCCGCGCCAAACTGACGCAGGAGCTTGTGATAGATCCGTCCGTGCTGAGATGTGATC
>CAZSAX010000155.1:0-3133 GCA_964605075.1 uncultured Oscillospiraceae bacterium | reverse complement strand
CGTCCGGGCGCTCCACGGCAAAAAGGGGCTGACCATCGTGACCAACTCCATCGAGATCATTCTGGAGCTTTCCGGCGCCCATGAGGACTGGAATGTGGTCTCCACCGGCGGCCATCTGGACCAGGATGTGTTTGCCTTCTTCGGCCGCAAGGCGGACGAGACGATCCGTTCCTTCCACGTGGACAAGGCCATCATTTCCTGCACGGGCCTGGACCTGGACGGCCGCTTCACCGAGGCCGGTATGCAGAACGCCAACATCAAGCAGGCCATGATGGCCTCCGCCAAGCAGACCATTCTGGCCATGGACAGCCACAAGTTCAACAAGACGGCCTTTATCACGGTGGGCGATCTGAGCCAGATCTCCACGGTGGTCACCGACCATGACCCCGGCCCCCAGTGGCGGGAGCTGCTGAAGGAGCAGGGCGTGCGGCTGGTGGATAAAAACGGGCTGCGCTGAGGCGCATTTTGAAATAAGGAGTACAGCTTATGCCGGAGGCACGCTTTACCACCGGGGAATTTGCTGACCTGTGCGGCACCACCAAGGCCACGCTGTTTCACTACGACCGGCTGGGGGTGCTCAAGCCCCGGCGGGATCCGGACAACAACTACCGCTATTATACCGACAAGCAGATCGCGGATTTTGACGCCATTGCGTCCCTGACGGAGATCGGAACGCCCCTGGCGGAAATCCGGGAGCTGCGGGAAAACTGGGATCAGGACCGCTATCTGCAGCTTTTGGACCGGAAGGAAAAGGAGATGCTGGAGCGGGAGGAGCGCCTGCGGGATATGCGGGTATTCCTGCGCTTTGTGCGGGAGGAGGCCCAGCGCTATATCCACATCCGGGGGGACGAGCTGGAGTTTGTCCAGCTGCCGGCCCAGCGCTTTGCGGTGGGCCCCGGCGGCGATCTGGACGCCCGGGAGCGGCGCCGCTTCTATCAGGGCACCCAGGAGAGCATCCGCCAGAACCGCCGCCAGAAATGCGTGGACGCCATCTGTGTGGGCTGCATCATGCGGAAAGAGGATCTGGACAAGGGTCGGTATCTTCCCAGCTATTATTACTGCCACGAGCAGAACGAGTTCATCACCGGCCAGACCATGGAACGGCCCGCAGGGACTTATGCCCGCTTCTATCACATCGGCGACCGTCAGGGTGTGAGCCTTCGCATCCGCGACGCGCTGGCAGAGATCCGGGCGCAGGGCTGGCGCGTGGCGGGAGATCTGTATATGGATGACCATCTGAACATCCTGCCCTGCTTCGGCCCCGGGCGGATCGTGTTCCCCATCTGTGTGAAGGTGGAAAAAGAATAAAAATGAAGTTCCTGACGGGCTATGCCCTGTCAGGAACTTTTTCATGGAAGCGGCGGGGAAGGCTTTAAAAAACAGAGGCATGGGAAGCCATGCCTCTGTGGGAGAGCTTAATGTTTGGATGCGGTTTTCCGCCTGTGCAGGAGGACCAGACCGGCGGCGCTGAGGATCGGTAACACCGAGGGGCGTGGCGATGGATATCGTTCCCGTGGAAGAGTATATCGCGCTTGTTCCTGTTCCCGTTGCCGGTGACACTTCTATCCCTGTTGTATTTCCGCGGATGGCAATATTCCCGCGTGCATGAATTCCATGTGTACTATAGTCGATAACACGGACATCACCGCCGGGGCGCCGCGGACGCTGGTGTTCAAAGGGTCGTGCTGAGCCAGTGGATGAGGTTATACACGTTCAGACCCACGACCACCAGCCCCACAAAGCCCATCAGGGGCTTCACCGGGAGCCTTTTCACCAGCACAGCCGCAAAGGGGGCCGCGACCACGCCGCCCAGGGCCACGCCCAGAATGGTGGGCCAGAAGCTTTCCATGTTATGAAGCAGGGCCACAAAGGTGGTGGTCTCGGCCACGGTGACCACGAATTCCGCGGTGTTCACGGTGCCGATGGTCTTTTTTACGTCCTGGTCGCCGGCCAGCAGGGTGGAGGTGACCACCGGGCCCCAGCCGCCGCCGCCGGTGGCGTCCAGAAAGCCGCCGGCCAGACCCAGCGGCCACAGCCGGTGCCGGGCCCGGCGGACATTTTTCTTCCGTTTCCGGTCCAGGGCCTTGCAGAAGATGATGATCCCCATGACGATGAGGTAGATATCGATAAAGGGTTCCAGCACATCCCCCACGCCGGAGATGAACCAGGCACCCAGCACGCCGCCCACCACGCCGGGGATAATCAGCCGCCACAGCCAGTCGCCGAACACGTTTTTCAGGCTCAGGTGGCTGATGCCGGAGACCAGGGTGGTGAACATCTCCGCGCAGTGGACCACCGCGCTGGCCATGGCCGCGGGGACCTTGGCCACGCTGCGCAGGAAGGTGCGGCAGCTCACGCCGTAGGCCATGCCCAGGGTGCCGTCGATGCACTGGGCCAGGAAGCCGATGAGCACATAAAGAAGGAAGCTGCTCAGAGGCAGATTGCCGATGGTCATAGGGTCGTATCCTCCAGGCGGGACTGGATGGCCTCCAGAAGAGCCTCCACACAGTGTTCTTCGTCCATGGTCAGGGTGTCCAGCACCAGCTCCGGGTTTTCCGGCGCCTCATAGGGGGAGGAGATGCCGGTGAAGTTGGGGATCTGGCCGGCCAGGGCCTTTTTGTAAAGACCCTTGGGATCCCGCTGGCTGCAGGCCTCCACGTCGGCTTTTACATAGACTTCCATGAAGTCGCCCCCGGCGATCTGCCGGGCCGCCGCCCGGGAGGCGGCGAAGGGGGCGATGAGGGTGGTGATGACCACCATCCCCGCGTCCCGGAAGAGGTTGGCGGTCTCCGCTACCCGGCGCATGTTTTCCTTCCGGTCCTCGGCGGTGAAGCCCAGGTCGGCGTTCAGACCCCGGCGGAGCTTGTCGCCGTCGAGAATGTAGGCGTTCACCCCCTGGTGGAGCAGCCGGCGCTCCACCTCCTGGGCGATGGTGGTTTTGCCGGAGCCGGAAAGACCGGTCATCCAGACCACCAGGCCCTTGTGGCCGGTGAGCCGGGCGCGCTCGGCGTCGGTGACGGCGTCGGCGGACCAGCGGATGTTGCGCTTGTCGTAAGCCTCGTCCTGCAGGGCCTCGGTGATGATGCCGCCGCCGGCGATCTCATAGCCGTCCACGATGACGAAGCGGCTGGTG
>CAZSAX010000154.1:0-3164 GCA_964605075.1 uncultured Oscillospiraceae bacterium | reverse complement strand
AGCCTATGAAGAGGCAGAGCACGCTGCGAAGTTTGCCGAGCTGCTGGGCGAGGTGGTCACCGACAGCACCAAGAAGAACCTGGAGATGCGTGTGGAAGCCGAGTTCGGCGCCACCGCCGGCAAGGTGGATCTGGCCACCCGTGCCAAGCAGCTGAACCTGGATGCCATCCATGACACCGTGCATGAAATGGCAAGGGATGAGGCTCGTCACGGCCGCGCGCTGAAGGGACTGCTGGAGCGCTACTTTCGCTGAGCAGGAGGAACCTGCCAAAGATCCCCGGGCGCTGCGGAATCTGAGCTACGGTCTGTTTGTGCTGACGTCCAAGGATGACAAGGACAACGGCTGTATCATCAATACCGCCTTCCAGGCGGGATCGGATCCGGAACGGGTGGCCATCTCCGTGCAGATGGGCAATCTTACCCGGGAGATCATCGAAAAAAGCGGCCGCTTCAATCTGAGCATTCTCGCGGAGGATGTTCCCTTTGAAACCATCCGGCATTTTGGCTTCCAGTCCGGCCGGGATACCGACAAGTTTGCGGATTTTCCCGGGGCGGAGCGCAGCCGGAACGGCCTTTATTACCTGACGGAACATGTCAACACCATGCTCTCTGCCAAGGTGACGGAGAAGCTGGATCTGGGCAGCCACATGCTGTTTGTGGGTGAAGTGACCGAAAGCCGGGTGCTTTCCAAGGCTCCTTCCTGCACCTATGCCCATTACCACGCGGCGATCAAGCCCAGAAACTGAATACAAAAAGGAAGGAGCGGAGGGATCCGCTCCTTCGTGTTTAAAAGCCCGATGACAGGAAAGGAGACGGACCCATGACGAAACGAATCGGAGCCATCCTGATGGTACTGGCTTTATTCTGCGCCCTGAGCGCCTGCGGCCATCGGGATTGGGAGGATAGGGTGGAAGCCCCTCTGGAGGCAGTGGAGGCTGCCATCGAAGCGCCCTTTGAGGCGGCGGAAAACGCGGTGGAAGCGGCGGTGGACCGGGTGCTGAGCGGCGATGCCGGCGATATTGGCGAGGCCCAGGCCAAGGCGGTCGCGCTGGCCCAGGCGGGCCTGACGGAGAGCGAGGTCAGCGGCCTGCGGGCCAATTATGAGCTGGACGACGGTGTGCCCCAGTACGATGTAAGCTTCCGCCAGGGCTTTGCGGACTATGACGTGGAGGTCCATGCCGTGACCGGCGCGGTGCTGAGTTACGAGGTGGACAACTGACAGATGCTTCCATCAGACGGTCAAAGAAGTAAGAGTTGCCCTGCAAAGCCCGGGCCGGGCGAGCCCCCGGCGGGGCCGGATGTAAATCCGGCGGGCCTTGGGCTCTGAGGATTATGCCGGCCGAATTCACTTCGGCCGAGCAGATGGAATCCAGCTTCAAAAAACCAGAGGCCGTTGGCCTCTGGTTTTTGTCTGTCAGCAAAATGTCCTTCGTTGACAGGGTGGGAGCGGGGGCATTATAATAAGGAAAAAATATCACACAGGAGTTTTTGCATGAATATCTGGCATGACATCGATCCCAAGCGCATCAACCCCGAAGACTTTGTGGCCGTGGTGGAGATCTCCAAGGGCAGCAAAAAGAAATACGAGCTGGACAAGGCCACCGGCATGCTGATGCTGGACCGGGTGCTGTATACCTCCACTCATTATCCCGAAAACTATGGCTTCATTCCCCGTTCCTACGGCGAGGACGGCGACCCTCTGGACGTTCTGGTGATCTGCTCGGAGGCCCTGGAGCCCATGACTCTGGTGCGCTGCTTCCCCGTGGGCTATATCTCCATGCTGGACGGCGGGCGCAAGGACGAAAAGATCATCGCCATCCCCTTTGCCGATCCCACCTACAGCCACCACAAGGACATTTCCGAGCTGCCCCGGCACATCTTTGATGAGATGACCCACTTCTTCTCGGTCTATAAGGCCCTGGAGGGCAAGGAAACGGTGGCCGGCGAGGTCAACGGCCGGGAGGCCGCCGTGCAGGTGATCCGGGAGGCCCTGGATCGCTATGTGGAGAGTTTCTGCCGCTGAATCCAATAAAAAAGGGAAGCCGAGGGCTTCCCTTTTTTGTGCCGGACGGTCAGCACGCGCTGTCGTCGTCCACGGAGATGTTCTGCTTGCTGCGGAACCAGTGCAGCGCCAGAAGCGTGCCGTATAGCAGCAGAAGGCTGATCACCGACAGCAGCAGGTCCAGGGCGCTCTTGGAGCTGATGATCATATGCCGGGCCACCACGAAGATCAGCACTTCGATGACGCTGTCGGCGTTGGGGGTGATGAGCATCTTGATGAACTCGATGCCGATGACGATGTTGAACAGGTCCTCCAGGAAAACGAGGAAAACTTCCGGATCCGGGCTGGAGGCCAGCAGGGCGGCAGCGCCGGGAATGTAGTCGATGATGGAATAGATCAGGGCGATGCCGATGAGGATGGCCATCACAAGCTCCAGCCCCTCGGCGACCCGCTTGATGATGTTCCGGATGGTGGGTTTGACGTTTTTCATATACGGATCTTCGACTCCTTTCGACTTCTTTTATTGCCATAATTTTAACCGATACCGGGCAAAGGGTCAAGCGCTTTGCCTCTTTTTGAGCAAAAGTATTGACAGAGCGTTGGTTTTGGTTCAAAATTAAATGTCTCAGGAATGAAGGAGAAAAAACACCATGATCTACAATGATGTGAATTTTGACACCTATTTCAAGAACTATCCCGACGCCAACGGCTACTTCGGCCGTTACGGCGGCGCCTACATCCCCGATGAGCTTAAGGCGGCCATGGATGAGATCACGGAAGCGTATTTCACCATCTGCAAATCCCGCAAGTTCATCAACGAGCTGCGCCGCATCCGCAAGGAGTTCCAGGGCCGGCCCACCCCCATCAGCCATCTGGAGCGGCTGTCCAACTCCCTGGGCAATGTGCAGATTTATGCCAAGCGGGAGGATCTGAACCACACCGGCGCCCACAAGCTCAATCATTGCATGGGCGAGGTGCTGCTGGCCAAATATATGGGCAAGAAAAAGGTCATTGCCGAGACCGGTGCCGGCCAGCACGGCGTGGCTCTGGCCACGGCGGCCGCCTACTTCGGCATGGAGTGCGACATCTACATGGGTTCTGTGGACATCAGGAAGCAGGCCCCCAACGTGGCCCGCATGAAGATCCTGGGCGCCAACGTGGT
>CAZSAX010000153.1:0-3180 GCA_964605075.1 uncultured Oscillospiraceae bacterium | reverse complement strand
CACTTCGTAGGTGGTGCTCCACACGGCGTTGAAGGCGTCCAGGCCCACGCAGCGCTGGAAGCAGGCGCCGGTCTTCTGGCCGCACAGACGCTGCATCTTCACCTTCAGGATCAGATCCATGGGGCTCTGATGGATGTGGCAGAAGCGGTTGATCTTCTTGCCGGAAAGGTGGCTGGTAACGGTCATCAGCTCTTCATATTCGGGCTTCTCCGCCAGATCGTAGGTCATCTTCACGGAGTTGATGGAGGGGCGCAGGATGGGATCCGCGGTCACATCCTCCACTTTCTTGCCAAAAACATAAATCCTGGGATGGAGCTTGCGAAGGCTCTCCAGATACTGTTCGCCGGTCATCATAGGAATCTTTTTCCTCCTGTTTCTTTTTTCTGTACGTTAAAAGTTATATCACATTTTCAGCCCATTCTCAACACCAAGAGCATGGAATTATGTGAAAAAATCGTCAAAAATTTGTCGTTTTATGCCCAAATCTGCTTTTTATAGGCCCGGAAGGCGGTGGGCAGGGCATGGGCCGCGTCATTTTCCGCCCAGACAAAGGCGTCGGCCGCCCGGCCGCAGCGGATGTGCCAGCCGGTCATATGCCACTCCAGATGGGAGAAAACATGCAGTGCCTGGCCGCAGGGCTCGATCTTCCCCGGGGACAGCCCCTGTTTTTCCGCCCAGGCCCGGGCGCCGGCCTCGCCCAGCCATCCGGACACATTGGGAAACTCCCACAGCCCGGCCAGCAAGCCCTTTTCCCCCCGGCGCAAAAGGGCATAGCGGCCCTCATGCTCCAGCAGGAACACGGTCATGGGCTGAATTTTCCGGGGCTTCTTTTCCGGCATCACGGGAAAATCCGTCTCCCGGCCCTCCCGGTGGGCCGCGCAGAGCCCGGACAGGGGACAGCGCTCACAGTCCGGCGTGCCGGGCAGACAGACCGTCTCGCCCAGCTCCATGATGGCAGAGCTGAGGGCGCCGCATTTGTCCCCATACTGCTTCCGCAGCTCCTCCCGGAAGTGCTTTTTTATTTTTTCGCCGCCGATGCTTTCTTCACAAAGAGAAAGCCGGGCGCAAATGCGTAAAACATTGCCGTCCACCGCGGGCTCCGGCAGGCCGAAGGCAATGGAGGCGATGGCCCCGGCGGTATAGTCTCCCACACCGGGCAGGGCCCGCAGGCTCTTGTAGTCCGCCGGCAGCTCGCCGCCGTATTGGGAAACGATGATGCCGGCCGCCTCATGGAGATTCCGGGCCCGGGAATAATAGCCCAGACCCTCCCAGAGCTTCAAAACCTCGTCCCGCTCCGCCGCCGCCAGATGCTCCACCGTGGGAAAGGCCGCCATGAAGCGGGCAAAATAGCCTTTGGCCGCCTCGATACGGGTCTGCTGCAGCATGATCTCCGACACCCAGACCCGATAGGGCGTCACATCCTGCCGCCAGGGCAGGGGCCGGGCCGCCTGCTCATACCATTCGGTGAGGGGCCCGGCGATATGGGGCAGCGCTTCCATCAGTCCAGAAGAGCGCCCAGGATGCCGAACTTATCCCGGACCACCAGGCTGCCGTCCGTTTCATCCATGCTCATCTCCAGCCCCAGCAGGCTCAGCAGGTTTTTGAGGGAAAAGCGGTAGGTTCCCTGGCCGTCGGTGCTCACATCCACGCCCATATCCGCCACCCGGACGCCGTTGAAGTTCAGGTCCAGCTCGGTCTCTCCGGCCGTCTCTGCCTCTTCCTCCGTTTCTTCCGGCTCTTCGGAGGCCGCCGCCTCTCCGGAGGGCTCCCCGGACGGCTCCCGGGAGCCTTCGGCGCTCTCTTCCCGGGTCTCCGTCTCCCCGCCGTCCCGGCCGGGCGCGGCCAGGGCGCCGCCGAAACCGGCAAACAGGCACAGACACAAAAGCAGGCAAATCAGTTTTTTCATAAAGGATCCTCCTTTGGATTGCTTCCCTTTCATCCTACCAGTACCGCCGGGTCAAAGGCAAGGTTTTTATTGACTTGCCCGGCGGGCAGTGTTAAAATTTCTTCAGAAAAATTGTCTTTAAGCTGGTACGGAGCTGCCGGCAAGGCCGTATGATAGTTTCGGGTTTATCATAACCTCCTTGCCGACGGGCAAGGAGGTTTTTTGGTGCAGTTCAAGCATGAGATCATGGACCGGGCCGCCGTGGAACGGGCCCTGGTGCGCATCGCTCACCAAATCATCGAAAAAGACAAGGGCACGGAGGGCCTGTGCCTGGTGGGCATCCAGACCCGGGGCGTGCCCCTGGCCAAGCGTCTGGCCGAAAACATCCGCCAGATCGAAGGCACCGCCCTTCCCGTGGGCCAGCTGGACATCACGCTTCACCGGGACGACATCCGCCCGGAGGCGACCATCCCCGTGGTCACCGGCACCCACATCCC
Source organism: uncultured Oscillospiraceae bacterium (assembly GCA_964605075.1). GTDB lineage: Bacteria > Bacillota > Clostridia > Oscillospirales > Oscillospiraceae > CAJOIG01. The sequence continues at coordinate 798 of CAZSAX010000153.1, read as the reverse complement.
CTTTGACGTGACCGGCAAGACCCTGCTTCTGTGCGACGATGTGATCTGCACCGGCCGCACCGTCCGGGCCGCGCTGGACGCAGTGATGGCCCTGGGCCGCCCCGCCCGGATCCAGCTTTTCGCCCTGGTGGACCGGGGACACCGGGAGCTTCCCATCCGGCCGGACTTTGTGGGCAAGAACATCCCCACCGCCCGGGAGGAGATCGTTGCCGTGCGCCTGGAAGAGCAGGACGGCGAGACCTGCGTGAAACTTTTCAGCAAGTAAGAAAACTCAAAAAATAAAAAAGAGGAGAGTCACCATGTCCAAGAAACAGATCGGCGTCGACCCCATTTACGACGCCCGCCCCCTGGGCGTTCCCCGCATGCTGGTGTTTGGCTTCCAGCACATGTTCGCCATGTTCGGCGCCACCGTCCTTGTCCCCGCTCTGACCGGTCTGAGCGTCTCTGCCACGCTTTTGTTCGCCGGCATCGGCACGCTGCTGTTCCATTTGCTTGCCAAGGGCAAGGTCCCTGCCTTCCTGGGCTCCTCCTTTGCCTTCCTGGCCGGCTACTGGGCCATCGCGGAGCTGGACACCGGCATCTACGCCACCATGACCTATGCCGAAAAGCTGCCCTACGCCTGCGGCGGCATGGTGGTGGCCGGCCTTCTGTATCTGGTCCTGGCCTTTATTATGAAAATCGCGGGTGTCAAGAAGGTCATGCGCTTCCTGCCCCCCGTGGTCACCGGCCCCATCATCATCCTCATCGGCCTGAACCTGGCGCCCACTGCTGTTGCCAATGCCTCCAACTGCTGGTGGC
>CAZSAX010000152.1:0-3187 GCA_964605075.1 uncultured Oscillospiraceae bacterium | reverse complement strand
AAACCAAGTATCGCCAATTTTTCTTGTCGCACTCCTGTACGGCAGCTACCCTATGTCAGTAATGTTCTCATACTGTCTTATTGGAAGCTACGGATCGGGCGGTATTTTTTGTTGAAAACGAAAGTCCCGGCGCCCTGTCTTCAGGGCGCCGGGGCTTTATCGCGGTGTTTACTCCACGCTGATGATGTAGTAGTAAACCGGCTGTCCGCCGTAAATGAGGTTGATCTCCGCCTCGGGGAAGGCGTCCACCAGCGCATTGCAGGCGGTTTTGGCATCGGCCTCGGGGACATTGTCGCCGTAGTAGATGTTGATGAATTCGGGGTTGAGGGGCTTGAAGGATTTGACCAGGCGCTTGAGCATGGTGCCGGCGTTGCGGAAGGAGTCGATCAGCTGCCCGTCCAGCAGGGCCAGGAACTCGCCGGCCTTGATGTCGTGACCGTCGAAGTCGCTGTTGCGGGCGGCGTAGGTGATCTGGGCGGTATGGACGGTGCCGATGGCTTCGTTGAACTCCTGAGCCAGGACGTCGGCGTCCATGTCGGGATCAAAGCGCATCAGTGCGCACACGCCCTGAGGGATGGTCTTGCTGGGAATGACCACGATCTTGCGGGTGGTCATGGGAATGCACTGCTCCGCCGCCATGATGATGTTTTTGTTGTTGGGGAACACGAACACGGTTTCCGCCGGGGTGAGGTTCACGGCCCGGAGGATGTCCTCGGTGGAGGGGTTCATGGTCTGACCGCCGGTGACCAGATTGTCCGCGCCCAGGGTGCGGAAGAGGTCTTCGATGCCGCTGCCGGCGCACACGGAAACGATGCCGATGGCTTTTTCCGCGGGCACGGGCTCGGGGATCTCGCCGGGATCTTCCGCCGCGGCGGCTTCCGCCTCGGTGCCGATGGAACTGTGCTGCTCGCGCATGTTCTCGATCTTCACGGTGATCACCGGGCCGTAGGTCAGGGCTTCGGTGAGGGCCTTGCCGGGGTCGTTTACGTGGGCGTGGGTCTTGATGATCTCGTCATCGTCCACCACCACCACGCAGTCGCCCAGGGTGCCCAGATAGGCCTGGAGCAGATCGGGGTTCTTGCCGGTCTGCTTGCGGATGATGAATTCGGTGCAGTAGCCGTATTTGATGTCCTCGGTGCTGAAAGCGGAGAAGTCGGCCTTCTCCTTGGCGCCGGCTTTGGCGCTGCCGTCGGACACGGCCACTTCGCCCCGGAGGAAGCCAAGCATGGCCTCCAGAATGAAGATATAGCCCTGGCCGCCGGCGTCCACAACCCCCGCCTTCTTCAGAACGGGGTTGATGTTCATGGTGTCCGCCAGCGCTTCCTTGCCGGCCGCGATGGCAGCTTCCAGCATGGCCTCAATGTCCGCTTCCTCCGCGTTCTGCGCGTAGTTCACGGCGGCCTCGGCCGCCAGACGGCTGACGGTGAGGATGGTGCCTTCGGCGGGCTTCATAACGGCTTTATAGGCAGCCTCCACGCCGTCGGACATGGCGCAGGCAAATTCCGCAGAGGAAGCGGCCTCCAGCCCCTTCAGGCCCTTGGCGATGCCCCGGAACAGAAGGCTCATGATAACGCCGGAGTTGCCCCGGGCGCCCCGGAGCTGGGCGGAAGCCACACGGCTGGATGCCTGCTCAATGGTGGTGACATGGTTGCGGCGCATATCCTGGGCGGCGGCGGCCATGGTCAGGCACATGTTGGTGCCGGTGTCGCCGTCGGGGACCGGGAATACGTTGAGCTCGTTGAGCCGCTGCTCATTGACTTCAAGGGCGTCGCTGGCGCACAGGACCATGTCGCGGAAAGCGACGCCGTCTATATACTCTCTCAAAGCAATTACCTCAAACTTTATTTAGTCCATGACCATGGAGTCGATGTAGACATCCACGCAGGTGACGGGCGTGCCGGTGGCGGCGGTCACCTTGTAGCTGACTTCGCTCATGATGCTCTTGCAAAGGGCGGACAGATTCACGCCGTGATCCACCACGATGTGAAGCTCCACGGAGACGGAATCGTCGTCCTCAAAATCAACTTTAACGCCTTTGGCCATGGATTCCCGGCGCAGCAGCTGCCATCCGTTTTCCTTGCGGCTGGCCATGCCCTTGACGCCGAAGCAGCTGGAGGCGGCATCGCCGACAATGTTTGTGAAAACTTCGGGGGTGATGTCAATAAGCCCTTTTTCGTTGGTTTTCTGTATCATAAAACTCGAACCTCCTTACTGGCAAGCTAACATTATAGCGTAAAATATACAACATGACAAGCTAAATTTTGAAAATACTATATATTGATTATTCAATGCCCAATAAGCCCAACAAATCACAACAAATCACAGATAGATTGTGAAAATATAGTTTACTTCTTTTTGGTCTTGTGGTAAAATTCATAGGATATTAAATAATCGGGGCTTCAGGCCCTGAAGATAGGAGATGCGATACCCATGCTTCGTGCAAAGAAAACCATGGACGGCAACAACGCCGCCGCCCACGTGTCCTACGCATTCACCGAGGTCGCTGCCATCTACCCCATTACTCCCTCCAGTCCCATGGCGGACTATGTGGATCAGTGGTCCGCGGCCGGCCGCAAAAACATTTTCGGCACCACCGTGAAGGTGCAGGAAATGCAGGCGGAGTCCGGCGCTGCCGGCGCCGTGCACGGCAGCCTGAATGTGGGCGCCCTGACCACCACCTACACCGCCAGCCAGGGCCTGCTGCTGATGATCCCCAATATGTATAAGATCGCCGCGGAGCTTCTGCCCACGGTGTTCCATGTCACCGCCCGCACCATCGCCACCCAGTCCCTGTCCATCTTCGGCGATCACTCCGACGTCTATGCCTGCCGTCAGACCGGCTTCGCCATGCTGGCTGAGACCAACACCCAGGAGGTCATGGACCTGTCTCCCGTGGCCCATCTGGCCGCGCTGAAGGGCCGCGTTCCCTTCATCAACTTCTTTGACGGCTTCCGCACCTCCCACGAGCTGCAGAAGATCGAGGTCTGGGACTATGAAGATCTGGCGTCCATGGTGGACATGGCCGATGTGGAGGCCTTCCGGGCCCGTGCGTTGAACCCCGAGCGTCCCAAGATGCGCGGCAGCCACGAAAACGGCGACATCTTCTTCCAGCACCGCGAGGCCTGCAACCGCTACTACGACGCCGTGCCCGGCATCGTGGAAGAGTATATGGACAAGGTAAACGCCA
>CAZSAX010000151.1:0-3295 GCA_964605075.1 uncultured Oscillospiraceae bacterium | reverse complement strand
GGGCTACGCCACCTCCAACCGCAGCGCCGTCATCCGCATCCCCGCCTACGCCAAGGCCCCGGAGCTGCGCCGCTTCGAGCTGCGCAACCCCGACGCCACCTGCAACCCCTATTTCTGCTACGCCGCCATTCTGATGGCGGGTCTGGACGGCATCAGGAACCAGATCGACCCCCACGAAAACGGCTGGGGCCCCTACGACTTCAACCTCTACCACCTCTCCGAGGAGGAAAAAGCCAAGCTCACCGGCCTGCCCACCCGTCTGGAGGACGCCCTGGACGCCCTGGAGGCCGACCACGACTACCTCACCGCCGGGGGCGTGTTCCCGGAGGAGCTGCTGAAAAACTTCATCGCCTCCAAGCGCGCCGAATGCGCCGAGCTCTCCAGGATCCCCAACCCCGCCGAATTCGACCGCTACTACAATCTGTAAATTATGTAAACCAAAAGCCTGCCGTTTCCGGCAGGCTTTTTTCTTTTATTCCATGGGCCCCACGCTCTCCGCCAGAGCGATGAGTTCCTCCGTGGTAAAGCGGGGTTCCCGGCCTGTGCAGTTGTAATTCATGCCAAAAAGCCGCTCTTCCTCTTCATCCAGCCAGACGAGGATGGCCTGCCGGAACACGGTCTCCACCGGCTCGGTCCCTCCCTCCGGGATGTAGACGCTGTCCATGCTGCTTACGGTATAGTAGGCCTCATGGCCATTCACCCGGATCTCGCCAAATTCCTCAACATCGCCTGTGTTCTCCCGAAGCTGGTAGTCGGCTTGTTTCCTCCGGGCCTCAAACACCGCCCGATGGCACAGCCCCTCGTCGTTTTCGCACAGATGGCTGGCCAGCATCAGCCCCTCGCCCTCATCGCTGTAGTACAAACGGCGGAGAATGGTCTCCGTGCCGATGTCCTCGCCGCTGAACCAGTCCCAGGCAGCCGCGGTATCGCCATACTCGTAATCAAAAGAAAAATCCTCCGGCAGAGCCCCAAAGTCATAGCGGCCCACCTTTGCGGCAATCGCCTCCAGCTCCTGCTGCTCCCGCTCGGCCTTGGCGTCCCGGGCTGCGTTTTGCTCCTGCTCCAGCGCGTCAAAGCTCTCCTGTGCGGCAGCCATGCGGCGGCTTCGCTCGGCGGGGCTGACTTCCTCCCCCACCGGCATAACGCTTTCCGCCATGGCCAGCAGCTCCTCCGCCGTGCCGCCGGCATGCAGCCAGAACAAAAGCTCCCGCTCCTCATCCAGCCACCAGATCTGTCCGCTGCTTCGGCCGGCGTCCTCCTGCATAGCCAGCACGGCCTCCCAGCCCTGCACCTGCACATTCGTCACCGTGGACTCCATCAGAAGAACTTGCTCGTTTTTCAGATAGGTATCCAGCTCCCGGCCTTCATCGCCCTCGTTCAGCGTCCGCCAGCGCAGCCCCAGACCGGCGCCGGTATCGGAAGAATAGGAATGAGTCAGAGAGAACCAGCCTTTTCCGTCCTCCTCCTGCCATTGGAAGGGTGCCTCCGATGTACTGCGCCAAAGATAGTAACCCTCCGGCAGCTCTCCGATGGTGAAATTGCCAAGGATGGAAAGAACAAGGGTTGTTTCCTCCTCCATGTTGTCCGTGACCGTCATCTGCGTCCGCGCTTCCAGCCAGGCCTCCAGCGCCGCCGTGGTTTCTTCCCGGGAAATATGGCCGTCAAAGCGCCCGGCCAGGGCCTCCCAGTCCAGCGCCAGGACCAGCGCTTCCAGCGTCTCCCGTTCCATGCTGCCCCGCAGGCCCAGGCTCACATAGGCCCCCTCCAGCTCCGCCAGCACCCGGGCGCCGTCCTGGGCTTTGCACACAAGAAGCTCCCGGCCCTCCGGCGTCACAAAGTTCCACTCCTCGTAGTCCTCCGCCAGGTTGGACCAGGCCTGCACGAAGCTGCCTTTGGCCGTCACCGTGAGGCCATAGGCTTCCGCCGGGGCGGAAGCCGCCAGCAGCCCCTCGGCATGAAAACTTCCGTCGTCATAGATATAGCCGCTGCAGGCATCAAAAGGCTCATCCAGCAGACCCTCCAGCCCCAGGATGGCACAGAGCTGGCTCTGGGTCTCAAAGATCTCCCGGCGCTCATGGAGATACAGACCGTAGCGCGCCGCGATCTCATCCAGCGCCGCCGCCTGGTCGGCAAAGGGTGCGTCGTACAGATGGGCGTAGTTTGCCGGCGTCTCGTAATAGCTGTCATCCACCCCCAGCTCCGCAAAGCGGTTGGGCCGCTCTTTCCGGTCCTGCTCCCGCCAGGCATACCATTCGGCAAAAGCCTGATATTCCGGGCTGTCCCGGAAGCCGTTGAGGGACAAACCCTCCCGGGTCTCGATGCTGTCCGTCATAATGTTGTAATGAGGCAGCTCCATCACCGCATCCTGCACCCGGTAGTGATACACCGCCAGGGCTGTGGCCGCCAGCACCGCCGCCACCGCCGCGGCCGCCAGCAGCGTCCGCAGCAGCCGGTCCGCCCGGCGGCTCTTGCCGGAAGCGCCGGTCTCCGCCGCCATGGCTTCCAAAATGTATTTTGTGTCCACAAAGCCCAGGGCTTCGGAAATGCACTCTCTTGTCACAGGACGGTCCCCCTTTCTGTCAGATATGCCCTGAGCTTTTCCCTTGTGCGGTGCAGCCGCACCGACACCCGGTTCGTCCCCGTGCCCATGGCTTTGGCAATATCCGCCACGGAATCGGCAAACCAGTAGCGCCGCAGAAACATCACCCGATCCTCCCGGGGGAGCGTTTCCAGAAAATCATTGATCTGCCGGCCCAGCTCCCGGGCCTCCAGGGCGCTTTCCGCGGTCTCCGCCGCCGCCAGGCAGTCCGCCAGCTCGTCCAGGGCCGTGTCATAGAAGCTGTTTCTCTTTCGGGCGGTGTTTTTGTGGTAGCGGCGCAGGGCCGTGTTCCGCCCCAGGGCCAGCACATAGGCCGCCAGGCTTTGGGGTCTTTGGGGCGGGATACTGTTCCAGACCGCCAGCCAGGTATCGTTCACGCACTCTTCCGCATCCCGCTCACTGCGCAGGATGTTCCGGGCCAGTCGCCGCAGCCGGGGGCCGTATTGAGCCGCCAGCGCCGGGATGGCCTCCTCGGAGCGGCGGAAAAACAGCGCCACGATCGTCTTGTCGTCCAAGGCGCTTCCCTCCTTTCTGTCTCACCCATACAGTAAGCTTTCCATGCGACATCTTTCACCCCGTCAGAAAATTTTTCCGTAACGAAAAAAGCCTGCCGTTTCCGGCAGGCTGAGACCGTCAAAGACGCAGGCATATCGCAGCGAAGCCCGGGCAGGGCGAGCCGCCCGGCGGGGCCGGGCG
>CAZSAX010000150.1:0-3371 GCA_964605075.1 uncultured Oscillospiraceae bacterium | reverse complement strand
CGTTCAGATCTTCCTCGGTGATGTCCATGCCTTCCAGCTCGGCGATCTTCTCCAGAGCCAGACGGATCTTCACCTGACGCAGAGCCTGAGGAGCGAAGACGGAGCGGAACTGCTCCATGGTCATGCCGGTCATCTTCAGATAGGACTCAAACTCCATGCCCTGCATGGCCAGACGATAGCTGAAGTCCTCAGCAACGCGATCCAGCTGGGTCTCGACCATAGCATCGGGGATCTCGGCCTCCATGTTTTCGATGACCTTATCCATGACGCGCTCCTGGAAAGCGGTGTCAGCGCTGGACTGCTTGCTCTCGACCATCTTCTTCTCGATGTCAGCCTTCAGTTCAGCAATGGTGTCGAACTCAGAAACGTCCTTAGCGAACTCATCGTCCAGCTCGGGCTTCTGGTTCTCCTTGATCTCATTGATCTTGCACTTGAAGACGGCGGGCTTGCCAGCCAGAGACTTCTCGTTGTACTCCTCGGGGAAGGTGACATTCACGTCGCATTCATCGCCAACGTTCTTGCCTTCCAGCTGCTCCTCGAAGCCGGGGATGAACATACCGGAGCCCAGCTCCAGGTCAAACTTCTCACCCTTGCCGCCCTCGAAAGCAACACCGTCAACAAAGCCCTCGAAGTCCAGGTTGACAACGTCACCCTTCTTGGCCTCGCGCTCCACAGAAACCTGACGGGCGTTGCGGGTCTGCATACGAGCCAGCTCAGCTTCCACGTCCTCAGCGGAAACGGCGACTTCTTCCTTCTCGGCCTCAACGCCCTTGTAATCCTTGACGGAGACCTCGGGCTTGACGAAGACAACGGCAGTGAACAGGAACTCGCCGTCCTTCACGTCGACTTCGGTAATGCTGGGCTGAGAAACAACCTTCAGGCCGGCCTCGGCAACGGCAGCTTCGTAAGCATCGGGGATGCACTCGTTCATAGCATCATCATAGAAGATCTCGGGGCCGTACAGCTTCTCGATAATCTTGCGGGGAGCCTTGCCCTGACGGAAGCCCTGGATGTTGATGTTGCGGACGTTCTTGCGATAAGACTTCTCGCAAGCGGCCTCAAACACATCGGCTGCCACGACGATGGACAGAGCCACCTGATTCTTTTCTTTCTTTTCCACGTTAGTCAGTTTCACTTTCGTGTCCTCCTTGCGAAATGCAAATATAATTTGTAATTATTCTCTGATCTGGATCGGGCGGAAATGCAGCGCATCGGCAGAAACCACAGAGTAATAAATGCCGTTCCGGATTCCGCTAAAAGCGCCCCGCAGGCTGTCGCCATGCAAATGCCCATAAAAAACCCGCTGTACCGGATACCGGGAAAGGATCTCGGTGATCTGAGGTACTTCGGTGCCGGCAAACACCGGCGGATAATGGAGAAAACAGTCGATCTCCTCAGCCCCCTGGTCGACAGCGCACTTCAGCGATGCTTCCAGACGGAGCAGTTCCCGTTTGAAGATCTTGTCATCTCCTGCGGCAGGATCGTTTTTATCATAAAACCAGCCGCGCGTGCCGCAAAGAGCGACACCGTTATAAAAGTAACAGGAATTGTGCAAAAAATCAATGGTTTCAATGCCATTTTCCGCAAAAAATCGCTTCATTTTTGAAACCGTTTCCCACCAATAGTCGTGGTTTCCCTTTAAAAGCAGCTTCTTTCCGGGAAAGCTGTCCAAAAGGCGAAAATCCGGCAGTGCTTCCTGCAGGCTCATTCCCCAGGAAAAGTCTCCGGCAAGCACCAGAACATCCTCCGGCTGCAGCACCGAAAGGGACTCCACAAGCTTGTCCCGGTAGCCCGTCCAGGCACCGCCAAAGATGTCCATGGGCTTGTTGCAGCCCTCGGAAAAGTGGGTATCTCCAATTACGTACAGCGCCATGGTATCATCCTTTCGCGCCGTTTATTCGAATGCATTTTCAATATGGTTGATGCGTCCGCTTTCGGTGTAAACTTCGATCACATCAAAGCGTGTAGGCGACGTGCAGTCTGTGGCTGCGATCCAGGACAGTGCCGCTTTTTTCAGCTTGTCCCGCTTGGAAAGCGTGACGGCATCGGCTGCGGCGCCGAAACGGTCGTTTTTCCGCAGCTTGACCTCCACAAAGATCACCAGTTCCCGCTTTTTTGCGATCAGATCCAGTTCTCCGAAGCGGCAGCGATAGTTGGCACCGATGATTTCATACCGTTTTTTCCGCAGGTATTCGGCAGCCTTGGCCTCGCCTTCCTTGCCAGCCAGCGTGGTATTCATCGGCCTGCCCTCTCCCAGATCTTTTTCAAAAAGGTCTGTCGATGCTCGGGGCAAGCACCATGCTCCAGCAGTTTCTCCACATGAAGCTTGGTAGGATAGCCCTTGTGCTTGGCAAAGAGATACTGAGGATATTCCTTGTCCAGTTCCAGCATGGCGTGGTCGCGGGTGACCTTTGCCAGAATGGATGCCGCCGCAATGGATGCGCTCTTGCCGTCACCGCCGACGATCAGCAGGCTGGGTACATCGGGAATGTTGGGATCCCGGTTGCCGTCTACCAATGCATGGTCAGGCTTGATTTCCAGCAGTTCCACTGCACGACGCATGGCCAGCAGCCGCGCCTGCAGAATGTTGATCTCGTCAATCTCCTGCGCGGAGGCCGAAGCAATGGCCCAGGCCAGTGCACGCGCCTTGATCTGCGGATACAGCGCTTCCCGCTTCTTTTCAGTAAGCTTTTTGGAATCGTTCAGACCCTCGATAGGATCATTAGGATCCAAAATGACGGCCGCTGCATAAACCGGCCCTGCCAGCGGGCCGCAGCCTGCTTCGTCAATGCCGCAAACGGCAGCAAAACCTTTTTCCCGAAGGGTATTTTCAAAGGTATACATTTACACCTCCGGAGGCAGCTCCAGGGTGATGCGACCCAGCTTACCTGCACGGAACTCGTCCAGCAGGGTTCGTGCCATACGCAGGGTATCATACTCATTGCGTCCGGCCAAAAAGCCGCGCTTTTTCGCCAGATCGGTGAGCGTATCATAGGGATGTTCCGCGTCAACAGCTGTAATGCCGTATCGCTTTACAATCGCCTCGGGAGCAGAAATTTCCAGCTGTTGGATCAGCTTACAAGCCAGATCCTCCAGATCCAGGATCTCGTCCCGGATGGTGCCGGTAAACGCCAGTGTATAGCCCATCTCATCGGTGTCGATTTTTGGCCACAGCATACCGGGCGTGTCCATAAATTCAAAGCCACCGGCCAGAGAGAACCACTGCTTGCCCCGGGTAACGCCCGGTTTGTCAGCAGCAACAGCGGCCTTTTTGCCCAGCAGACGATTAATAAAAGAGCTTTTTCCCACGTTGGGAATGCCCATGATCATGATGCGAATGGGCTTACCAACCTGCCCCTTGGCCTCCTGCC
>CAZSAX010000149.1:0-3417 GCA_964605075.1 uncultured Oscillospiraceae bacterium | reverse complement strand
ATGATGAAAAAGACCGGCTACAAGCCGGAGTTTGCCGGCGCGGTGGAGGCAGCCGCTTCTACCGGCGGCCAGATCATGCCCCCGGTCATGGGCGCGGCGGCCTTCCTGATGGCGGAGTATGTGGGCGTGCCCTATTCCAACATCATCGTCCGGGCCATTCTGCCGGCGGTGCTGTACTTCCTGGGCATCTTCATCTGCGTGCATCTGGAAGCCAAGCGTCTGGGCCTGAAGGGCATCAGCAAGGACGAGCTGCCCAAGCTGAAGTACCTGGCGCAGAAGTGCTATCTGCTTCTGCCGCTGATCCTGCTGGTGGGCCTGGTGTCCAGCGGCGCCAAGACCATGGCCTTTGCCGCGGCGGTGTCCATTGTGGCGGCCATCGTGGTGAGCCTTTTCAACAAGGACTGCCGCATGACCCCCGCCGTTCTGTTTGACGCCCTGGCCAACGGCGCCAAGAGCTGCATCTCCGTGGCCGCGGCCTGCGCCATCGCGGGCATCATCGCCGGCTGCATCGCCATGAGCGGCCTGGCGTCCCAGATCATCGGCGCTGTGGTGGCTCTGTCCGGCGGCTCCAAGATCATCGCCATGTTCCTGACCATGATCTGCTGCATCATTCTGGGCATGGGCGTTCCCACCACCGCCAACTACTGCATCATGGCCACCACCTGCGCTCCCATGCTTACGGAGCTGGGCGTGCCCCTGATCGCGGCGCACTTCTTTGTGTTCTACTTCGGCATCGTGGCGGACATCACCCCGCCGGTGGCCCTGGCAGCCTATGCCGGCTCGGCCATTGCCAAGTCCAAGCCCATGAAGACGGCATGGACGGCCACAAAGCTGGCCATAGCCGCCTTCGTTGTGCCATACATATTCGCCCTGAACCCAGCCATGCTGATGGTGGACGCCACGGCGTTTGAGATCGTTCAGGTGTGCATTTCCGCCGTGGTGGGCATCATCGCCCTGGCGGCGGCGGTGGAGGGCTACCTCTCCGGCAAGCTCCACTGGATCGTGCGCATAGTGCTTGCGCTGGGCGGCCTGGGTCTGCTCATTCCCGGCACCGTGACCGACGTTCTGGGTCTGGTCGTGGTCGTGGCCGTGTTCCTGATGCAGAAGTTCATGAGCCGGAAACAGGCGGCGGCAGCCTGACGCGGCGATTCTATTGCATCTGCGCGGCCGAAGTGAATTCGGCCGGCATAATCCTTGGGGCCCAGGGCCCCGCGGGGTTGCGCCCGGCCCGGGCTTCGCTGCAATATACCCACTTCTTTGGCAGTATCCAATGCTCCTCCCCGACGGGAGGAGCATTTTTTATTTGTGAATAAAATGTAAGGAATAAATCCGGAGGGCTTGACATATCCTAGGAACTGTGGTAGATTAGCACTCGAAGAGAAAGAGTGCTAGCAAAGGAAGGGCGAGTTTGCCAAGATGGAGATCAGCGATCGTAAAAAACGAATACTAACCGCCATCGTGGAAGGCTACATCGCCACGGCGGAGCCTGTGGGCTCCAAGGCCCTGGCCGAGACCATCGGCTGCTCCAGCGCTACCATCCGCAACGAGATGGCCGAGCTGAGCGCCATGGGCTATCTGGAGCAGCTTCACACCAGCTCCGGCCGCGTCCCCACTGCCCAGGGCTACCGCCTGTATGTCAACGAGCTCATGCAGCGTCAGCGCCTGAGTCAGGAAGAGACGGAGGCCATCCATGAACGCCTGGCGGGCAAGGAACGGCAGCTGGATAAGCTCATCGACGAGGCCGGCCAGCTCACCAGCGCCCTGACCCACTACCCCGCTTATGCGGTGGCGGTGCCGGAGCCGGTGGCTGTGAAGCGCTTTGACTTCATCTATGTGGACTCCAACACCTTCATCATCGTAGCGCTGATGACCGACAGCACGGTGAAAAACAAGCTGGTGCACATGCCCTTTTCCGTGGAACAGGAGCTGGTGCAGAAGCTGTCGGCCCTGTTTAACGCCAACTTCACCGGCATCCGGGAAGAGGATGTGACGGACGAGCTCATCCATGCCACCGAGCGGGCGGCGGACGATCATTACGGTCTGGTGGCCGTGGCGGCCTCCTTTGTCATCGGGATCCTTTCCGCCGGGAAGGCGGGGCAGGTCCGGGTGGACGGCGCCAGCCATCTGCTCAGCCAGCCGGAATACCGGGATCCGGACAAAGCCCACGCGCTTATGCGCTTCATCTCCGACGGCGACCGGCTCCTGCAGGATCTGCCGGCCATACCGGAAACGGACGGCCTGCGGGTGACCATCGGGCCGGAGAATCTGGCCGAGGAGCTGAAAGACTCCAGCGTGGTCATGGCCTCCTACAATGCCGGCGGCGGCATGCGGGGCTACATCGGCGTGGTGGGCCCCACCCGGATGGACTATTCCAGCGTGGCTGCCCGTCTCAGCTGCATCGCCGCCGGGCTCAGCCGGATGCTGGCGGGCTCCGACATCCCCCTGGGGCTGAATAATAAACTGGTTTTAAAGGAAAGGGACACCAATGAGTAAAGAGCCGAGTATTGACGATATCATGGACGAATTCCGCGCCGAGCCGGAAGAGAAAAGCGGCAAAGAAGCCGCGGAAGCGGCCGGCAGCGCCGAGATGGATGCCCTGAAGGCAGAGCTGGAAAAAGCCAAGGCCGAGCTGGCCGAGCAGAATGACAAGTATATGCGCATTCTGGCCGAATACGACAACTTCCGCCGCCGCAGCAAGCAGGAGCGGGAAAACATTTATTCCGACGTGCGGGCCGACACCGTGAAAAAATTCCTGGCGGTGTACGACAATCTGGCCCGGGCGGCCGAGTTCGAAAAGGACGAGGAAGCCAGGCAGGGCGCCGTGGCCATTCTGAATCAGTTCAAAAGCGTTCTGGCGGAGCTGGGCGTCACGGAGATCGAGGCCCTGGGCAAGCGCTTCGACCCCGCACTGCACGATGCGATCCTGCACATCGACGATGAAAAATACGGCGAGGGCGAGATCGTTCTGGAGCTGGCCAAGGGCTTTAAGCTTGGCGACAAAGTGATTCGATTCTCCACCGTTCAGGTGGCTAACTAAGTAAAAAAATTTAAGGATATATTAGGAGGAAACTGAATTATGGGTAAAATCATCGGTATCGACCTCGGAACCACCAACAGCTGCGTTGCCGTTATGGAAGGCGGCGAAGCCGTCGTCATCCCCAACGCCGAAGGCGCCCGCACTACCCCCTCTGTCGTCGCTTTTTCCAAGGACGGCGAGCGCATGGTGGGCCAGGTCGCCAAGCGTCAGGCCATCACCAACCCCGACCGCACCATCGCTTCCATCAAGCGTGAGATGGGCAGCGACTACAAGGTTTCCGTGGACGGCAAGGGCTACACTCCTCAGGAGATCTCCGCCATGGTGCTGCAGAAGCTGAAGGCTGACGCCGAGGCCTATCTGGGCCAGACCGTCACCGAGGC
>CAZSAX010000148.1:0-3547 GCA_964605075.1 uncultured Oscillospiraceae bacterium | reverse complement strand
GAGCAGGCCGTGAAGCACTGCACCCAGGGCATCGGCATCTGGCAGTGGGCCTCCACCGACGAGGGCCAGGAGCCGGACATCGTCATGGCCGGCTGCGGCGAAACCCCCACCATGGAAATCCTGGCGGCGGTGATGATTTTGCGCAAAGCCTTCCCGGAGCTGAAGATCCGGGTGGTGAACGTGGTGGATCTGATGCGCCTGCAGTCCGACAGCCAGCACCCCCACGGTCTTTCCGACCGGGATTACGACATGCTTTTCACCCCCGACAAGCCCATCGTCTTTGCCTTCCACGGCTATCCCAGCCTCATCCATGAGCTGACCTACCGCCGGAAGAACAAGGATCTGCACGTCCGGGGTTATATGGAAGAGGGCACCATCACCACGCCCTTTGATATGCGCGTTCTCAACGGTCTGGACCGCTTCCATCTGGTGCTGCTGGCCCTGCGGCATCTGCCGGTGCTTGGCAACCGAAGTGCTTTCCTGGCCCAGCAAATGAAAGATAAGCTGGTGGAACACCGCCAGTATATCAACAAATACGGAATCGATATGCCGGAGGTGGCAAACTGGAAATGGCAAAATGGATCGAAGCAAGCGTAAACGCCGGCGGCGCGCCGGAGGCAGTGTGTGAAACGCTGGAAGAGCTGGGTATCACCGGCTATATGATCGAGGACGATCAGGACTTCCACCGTTTTCTGGAGCAGAACACCCAGTACTGGGACTTTGTGGACGAGGCGCTGGAGAAGGATTTCTCCGGCACCTCCCGGGTAAAATTCTGGCTGGAGGACTCCGATGAGTCCTCCGCCCTGCTGGCAAAGCTCCAAAAACTGGGCCTGAGCCCGGAGACCAAAACCGTGGAGGACGCGGACTGGGAAAACAGCTGGCGGGACTACTATAAACCCGTGGAGATCGGGGACAAGCTGGTCATCGTTCCCGAATGGGAGCAGGCGGAGACCGACCGTGTGCCGGTGGTTCTGGATCCGGGGCTGCTGTTCGGCACCGGCACCCACGCCACCACCCGCATGTGCCTCAAGGCGGCGGAGAATTACGCCGGCCCGGGCAGGACCGCCCTGGACATCGGCTGCGGCAGCGGCATTCTGGGCATCGCCGCGGCGGTACTGGGCTGCGAGGGCGTCACCGCGGCAGACATTGACGAAAAAGCCCCGGAAGTGGTAGGCGCCAACGCCGAGCTCAACGGCTGCCGGGAAAAATTTACAGTGTATGCCGGGGATGTGATCGCGGACAGCCGCCTGCGCAAGAAGATGGGCACAGGCTACGATATCGTGTTCGCCAACATCGTGGCGGATGTGATCCTGGCCCTGGCGCCCCATGTGCGCGGCTTTATGGCGGAAGGGGCCGTTTTCATCTGCTCCGGCATCATCGACGGCCGGGAGCAGGAAGTGGAGCAGGGGCTCATCGCCGCCGGTTTTACCATCGAAAATCACCGCAACGAGGAGGAATGGCACTGCTTTGAGTGCCGCTGAGGCTATGAAATTCAACGAAAACTACCGCCTGTACTTCGAGCTGGATGATATCTTCATCCAGAAAAAGGACGAAAACGGCCGCTGGCAGGACTTCTGCCCCATCAGCGAGACCGCCGCCATGGCCTGGGAGGGTCTGGAGCGAAACATCGAGCGCGGCGCTCTCATCGAGGCCATCTGCAATGAGTTCGCCGGAGCCACCGCCGAACAGGTGGGCCGGGATCTGGACGGCCTCACCGCCCAGCTCCGGCAAATGGGCATTATTCTGGACTGATACATACAGCAAAAACACCCGCCGCGGCCGAAGCCGAAGCGGGTGTTTTGCTGTATCTGCGTCCAAAGCGCCGGCTTCGGTGATATTATAGGTGAAAGCTTTCAACCGACAAAGGTGGTGATCGAATGCAGAACTTCCCAATGTCCGACGATGCCCTTGTGACGGCAATGCGCGGCGGCCATGAAACAGCGCTGGAACAGATCATTGACCGCTACGCCGCATACGTCGGGACCATCGTCCGCAACATCGTGGGCCGAAAGATGGACGATGCGGATGTGAATGAGATCGTATCCGACGTTTTCTATCTTGCCTGGTGCAGCGCCGGCAAAATACACACCGGAAAGCTGAAGGGATATCTGTCCGTGCTTGCCCGCCGGCGGGCCCTGAACGCTCTGCGGAGCCACCGGGAGCATCTGACGCTGGAAGGCGACTGGATCCAGATCCCCTGCCCGGGACCGGAGGACGATTCGATCCGGCAGGCCGAATATGCCGCGCTCCGGCAAACCCTGAACTGCCTGCCGGAGCCGGACCGGACGATCTTTTTGAGGCATTACTTCCTGTACCAGAAAACCTCCGAGATCGCCGGGGCGCTGGGCATTCCGGTCAGCACCGTTAAATCCAAGCTGCGGCGGGGACGGCAGTCCCTGCGCCGGGAACTGACAGAAGGAGGCTATTTCATTGATTAAACGAATCAGCGATATCTTTGACTGCGGCGATGAAATAGTCTTCGCCGGCCAGGATCCCCATATCGATCCTGGCAAGATCAAGGAGATAACCATGAAAAAAATACACACAAACCACCCCTTGCACAACGCATCCAACCCCACCGGAACAAAGCGCCGCCCGGCTGGCCGGACCCTCCTTTTGGCCGCCGTAATCGCCGGGATTTTCGCCGGCTCCGCCTTTGCCGTCTATCAGCACACCATGCAGAACCGGCTGGCGACCGACATTCCTCTGTTTGAAGGCAAGGACCTCTATCATTACAGCGTTTCCGGCGCACAGGAGCCCGCCCATGACGATTCCTCCGAAACACCGGCCGCTGAAAGCCCGGAGTTTCTGGCCAACGCCGAATGGTGCGATTATTTCTTCGGCGACCATGAACAGGATTACGACACAAGGCTGCCGGAAGACAGCCCGTATCACGCCTATACCGTCTGGAGCGGCGTGGCGGAAAAACTCCAAAGCATCGCGGACCGCTATGATCTCCGCCTATATAAAAGAGCCTCCTTCACCAATTCCCTGGAGGAATTCTTTGCTCTGCCGGAGATCGGCGGGGTCTTCATGCCCCTGGAAGGCGGCAGCGCCCCGGAATGCGTCGCTCAGACATACGATGACGGAAGCTTCCTTTTGGGCGCCGTGAAAGCAGCCGTTACGGCAGGCGGCAGGGAACAGCTGGTCTCTGTTCAGGTGATCCGCGCCATGAAGGGAACCCTCACCAATTTCTCCGCCACCGGAAACAACCCGGACAGCTACACCTGCGAAAGCTACGTCACGGCAGACGGCACCGAAGTGGAGCTGGCCCTCGGAAGCAACTCCCTGATTTTCGCCGCGCTGGACAGCTGCTGGGTAACACTGGAGATCTACGGCGACATGGACATGGACGCCCTCCAAAGCCTTGCGGACAGCGTGAACTATGCCATGCTGAATATCTCCTGAGCGGCAGCAAAAACGCCCGGGCACCATGGCCCCGGCAGTCCAACAGAACGGCTGCCATCCCAACAAGAAAACACCCGCCGCGGCTGAAGTGGTAAAAAGATAGTAGACACACAAAAGCGTGTCTACTATCTTTTGTTAT
>CAZSAX010000147.1:0-3571 GCA_964605075.1 uncultured Oscillospiraceae bacterium | reverse complement strand
GGGAGTAGCCGTTGCGCTCGCGGTCGACCTCTTCCTCATGCAGGACGTGGTTGGGGGCGTCCATGTGGGTGCCGGCGTGCAGGGTGCCGGTGTAGGTCATGGTGCGCTTGTGGAAACGGCCCAGGTACTGGCCGCGGGGGAACTGCAGGTCCTGACGGGCGCCGGGGAAGGGCCAGAGGGGAGTGTCCACACCCCAGGGGTTGGACAGGTCATAGATCTTGGTCATCTTGGAGTCGTCCAGATAGAACTTGCTCTTGTCAAGGGGCATATACGCCATGGTATGCATCCTCCTAGTAATAATTTTTTATCATACAAATATAATTTAAACCTTGGTATCATGCAAAAGTCAAGCCGTATTTTGAAGGAGAAAAGGGCTTTTTTGATGAATTAAGTAAAAAAGTTTACAAAAATTACGAAAAAATTACAAAAAACACTTGCCGACGAAAAGCACTTGCTTTATAATGTGGATTGGTGAAATAACATGAGATACAAGATCGGCGATGTGGCACGGATCCTGGGGATTTCACCGGATCTGCTGCGATACTATGAAAAAAAGGGCGTTGTCACGCCCTTCAAAGACGCCCATAACGACTACCGCTACTACGACGCCTGGGACATCAATCTTCTCATGGACTGCCTGTGGTTCAAGAACTTCGGCTTTTCCATCGAGCAGATCGCGGACATGGTGCGCATCCCTTCGGCGGAGGATCTGCAGGACATCTTCCAGTATAAGGAGGACGAGCTGCGGGCCACCATCCGCCGCTGCCAGCTTCTGCTGCGCCGCAGCGAGGAGCACCGGGAGCAGATGGCGCGCATCCCGTCCCTTTTGGGAAAATGCGAGCTGGCGTACAGTCCCCGGCGCCTTTGCTATATCAACCGGGTGGGCAATGAATACCCCACCGGCGAGGGCCTGGAGCGCTTCGCCCGGCAGTGGCTGAGGGCCATGCCCTTCAACCACCGCTATTTTGAGATCAGCCAGAGGGCGATGTTTGACGGCGCGGAGGATGACTACCGCTGGGGCTTTTCCCTGGAAGAGGACTATGTGCGGGAACTGGATTTTTCCCGCAAGCCGCCCATGGAGGCGGTTGAGTCCCAGTGGAGCATCCACACCGCCTTCCGCAGCCGGGGCAAGGGAAACTTCTCCCCCCGCCATCTGGATTATGCGCTGCAATGGGCCGATGAGCAGGGTCTTGAGGTCTGCGGCCCGGCCCAGGGCGTGCTGGCGGAGTCTTTGCTGGAGGACGGCGAGCTCTGCGGATATTTTGAATGTTGGATACCAGTGGCTAACGATAAGGAGGAAACGGGATCATGACGGAATTTGAAGAACAGAAAATGATCGAGCAGGCCCAGGCCGGCGATCCCAAAGCGAAATTTGAAATGTCCCAGTGGGCATTGAAAAAGAGCGAGGAAGAGCCGGAGGAGGAACGCTGGAAGCGTTTGGCGGCCAAGTGTCTGGTGGAAGCAGCCCAGGCGGGTTATGCGCCGGCCCAGCAGATGGTGCAGGAACTCATGGGCGGCGGCGCCCCGGCAGAGCCGGCGGCGGAGCCGGAGATCCCCGAACTCCCGGAGGAAGAAGATGTGACGCCGGAGCAGGATGCGCCCACCACGGTTTTCAAGGCTGTGCAGGCGCCTGCGGCGGAAGACGATATCCGGGCGGAGCCCCAGACCGGGGAAACGCCGTTCTTCGTGGATCTGGAAGAGCCGGAAGGCATGCCGGAGGATGAGGAAGCGGCAGCGGCCAGCCCGGCGCAGAAAGTCCTGGCCGTGCTGCAGAAGGTGGGCGCGGTGGTGGTGGCGGCGGTGTCCGCGGTGGCCGGCCTGATCGCCAGGCTTCGCAAGGACGAAGGGGAAGAAGAGACCCCCGAAGAGGAAGAAGAGCTTGCCGCGCCTCCGGAGGATGCGCCTTTCAGCCGCCGGAATGCCCGGAGCCGGGAGAGCGGCCTGGAGCGCTGGGTGAACGACAACTGGAAGATCCTTGGCCCGGTGTGCATTGCGGTGATCGTGGTGATGGCGGTGCTGATCGTGCTGCTGTTCACCATTCCGGCGCAGGAGCCGATCCCCGAGCCCACGCCGACCCCGCTGCCCACGCCGACGGCGGCGCCTACGCCCACGCCGGAGCCCTTCCCCAACGAGGCCACCCGCACCGAGATCAACACCGACGCCGGTCTTTCCTACCGTCCGGCGGAAAACGA
Organism: uncultured Oscillospiraceae bacterium; assembly: GCA_964605075.1. Taxonomy (GTDB): domain Bacteria; phylum Bacillota; class Clostridia; order Oscillospirales; family Oscillospiraceae; genus CAJOIG01. Next base: position 1,379 of record CAZSAX010000147.1, on the reverse strand, counting down.
GTATCTGGCGAGCAGCCAGTCCTACGTTGTCGATTCCGACGACGGCATGAATATGCGCAGCGGCCCCAGCACGGACTATGACGTGCTCACCCGCCTGGACAGCCAGCTTCGCATCACCGCCTACGCCAGCCATCAGAGCGGCGACGAGACCTGGTATCTGGTCAACACCGGCGGCGACTGGGGCTGGGTCATCAAGGATTATCTCAGCAAATAAACAAAAAAGCGGCGGGCCGGGAAACCGGTCCGCCAAATTTCAGGGTCGTGGGATAAAAGATATGAGCCGGCCCATGTCAGGGCATGGGATGAGCTGCTTTCAGAATAGCCCCGGCGCCCGGATTTGTAAAGAGCGAGGAAGGTCGAATGGAAAATAGTTTTGCCCAAAAGCTGGAACGCCGGGCCCGGTATCTGCTGCCGGCGGAAACGACCATGATGGTGGAGTGCTGGGCCGACGGCGGCGACCGGATGTGTGCAGCGCTGCTCAGGCACATCCAGACCTGCGGCATGATGGAGGAGGATCTCTGTCCGGAGCCCTATGAAACGGTGATTTTTGACGACCGGGTGCTGCTGCGCTGCGCCGGCTGCGACCGGGCCAACGCCATGCCGAAAATTATCGGCGTAGGCTGGGGCGAAACGGAGGAAGAGGCCCGGCAAAATGCGCTGTATGCCCTGACGCTGCCGGAAGCCCGGGAGGAGAAGCACTGGGGCGAGGGCCCGGTGCGCGCTCAGGTGTCCAGCTGCATTTTCAACCGCGTGGCCTACGCCATGCTGTAAACGAATCAAAAGCGAGCCGAAAGGCTCGCTTTTTCTTATCGTTTTTTCCGGGGAGCGGCTTTGGCCGCATCCTTTTTTCCGGGGGCTCTGCCGTTTCTGTGCGGCGCGTTGCTGCCCCGGGGCGCAGGCTTATCCGTTTTGGGCCGGGCGTCCCGGATGAGGCATTTGGGCCCGGTGCCGATGAGATCCTCCCGGCCGGCCAGGCGCAGGGCCTCGGCCACCAGCCGGTGGTTTTTGGGGTCGGAATACTGCAGAAGGGCCCGCTGCATGGCCTTTTCCTTTTCCGTTTTGGCCACATACACCGGCTCCATGGTCCGGGGGTCGATGCCGCTGTAATACATACAGGTGGACATGGTGCCGGGGGTGGGGTAGAAGTCCTGCACCTGCTCGGGGCGCATGTTGTGGCGCTTGAGATACTCCGCCAGGGCGATGGCGTCCTGGAGCCGGGAGCCGGGGTGGCTGGACATGAGGTAGGGCACGATGTACTGCTTTTTGCCCGCCTGTTTGTTCATGAGGCTGTATTTGTTCAGAAAGCGCTCATAAACCGCCGAAGGGGGCTTTCCCATGTAGCCTAGAACGCTGTCCACGCAGTGCTCCGGGGCCACCTT
>CAZSAX010000146.1:0-3654 GCA_964605075.1 uncultured Oscillospiraceae bacterium | reverse complement strand
GGACGTGCGCCGCACCGAGACCCTGAAGGCAGGCGACGAGATGATCGGCAACCGCACCCGGGTCAAGATCGTGAAAAACAAGGTAGCGCCCCCCTTCAAGGAGGCCCAGTTCGACATCATCTACGGCGAGGGCATCTCCCGGGTGGGCGAGCTGGTGGATCTGGGCGTGAAGCTGGAGCTGGTGGAAAAGGCGGGCGCCTGGTTCACCATCTACGGCGAGCGCATCCAGGGCCGGGACGGCGTGAAGCAGTATCTGGCGGACAACGCCGACGTGGCCGACCGTCTGGAGGCCGAGATCCGGGCCAACGCCTACAAGCTCATGAGCCCCCAGGCTCTCAAGGCCGCCAAGGCCGCCGGCCGGGCCGTGGACGTAAGCGCCGACGACTTTGATGACGGCGAGGACTGAGCCCCCCCTTTCTCCCCTGGAGAAAACGAAAAAGCTGGCCGTGTCCATCCTTAACCGCCGCCCCCTGTCCGAGCAGGAGCTGCGCAAAAAGCTGGCGGAAAAGGAATGCGAAGCCGGGGCCATTGACGAAGTCATCGCCCTTTGTCTGGACTACGGCTTTTTAAACGACGGCGAATACGCCGCCATGCTCGCCCGGCACTACGCCGCCCGCAGCTATGGCCCCGGCCGCATCAAGGCCGAGTTCAAGCGCCGGGGCGTGGCCGAGGAGCACTGGTCCCGGGCGCTGGAGCCGCTGGGCGACCCGGACGACACCCTGGACCGGCTCCTGACCCAGAAGCTTCGGGGCAAAGATCCCGAAAACCGAAAAGAAATCGAAAAGGCCGGCGCCGCGCTGTTTCGCAAGGGCTACTCCTGGGAACAGATCCGCGCTGCCGTGAACAGGTACAAAGAATCGTGAAAATACACTTCACCTCCCTTGGCTGTGCCAAGAACCTTATCGACTCCGAGCAGATGCTGGCGCTGATCGCCGCTGCCGGTCACCGGCTCACCGCCGACCCCGCCGAGGCAGACGCCGCGGTGGTGAACACCTGCGCCTTCATTGAGTCCGCCCAGCAGGAAGCCATTGACGCCATTCTGCAGCTGGCCGCCTACAAGGAAGAAGGCGTAGGCGTTCTCAAACGGCTGGTGGTCACCGGCTGTCTGGCCCAGCGCTATCAGGACGAGATTTTGGCCGAGATCCCGGAGATCGACGCCGTTTTGGGCACCTCCAGCTTCCCGGACATTCTGGAAGCACTGGAGAGCGAAGATCATCATTTTGCCCGCTTTGAAGACAAAAGCGCCCCCCTGCCGGAGCTGGACCGGGTGGTCAGCACCGGGCCTGGCTGGGCCTACATCAAAATCGCCGACGGCTGCGACAACCACTGCGCCTACTGCGTCATCCCCTCCATCCGGGGCCGCTTCCGTTCCCGCCCCATGGACATGATCCTGGAAGAGGCGCAGGAGCTGGCGGAGCACGGCGTGAAGGAGCTGATCCTGGTGGCCCAGGATGTGACCCGCTACGGTCGGGACTTCAAAAACGGCAGCACTTTGGCCAGCCTCCTGCGGGAGCTGGTGAAGGTGGAGGGTCTGGACTGGATCCGGCTTCACTACCTCTACCCCGACGAGATCACCGACGAGCTCATCGACGTCATCGCCGTGGAGCCCAAGATCGTCAAATACCTGGATATCCCCATCCAGCACGTCAACGACAGGATCCTCCGGGCCATGCGCCGCCGGGAAACCAAGGGCGGCATCCGGGCGCTGTACGCCAAACTCCGGGAGCGCATCCCCGGCGTGGTTCTGCGCACAAGCCTGATCGTGGGCCTGCCCGGCGAAGGGGACGCCGAGTTCCAGGAGCTTCTGGACTTTCTGAAGGAACAGAAGCTGCCCCGGGCGGGCGTTTTCGCCTACAGCCCGGAAGAGGGCACCGCAGCCGCCGCCATGCCGGACCGATGTAGCCCGGAAGAAGCCCGGCGCCGCCAGGAGATCGCCATGGAGCTGCAGGCCGGTGTTATGGACGAATACAACGCCGCCCGCCTGGGTCAGACGCTTCCGGTCCTCTGCGAAGGCTTTGACGGCGAATACTGGTACGGCCGCAGCTATGCCGACAGCCCGGACATTGACGAGCTCATTTATTTCACCGGCAACGCTGTCCCCGGCGAATTTTCCACCGTACACATCCTGGACGCCGAATCCGGCGCCCTTATGGGAGAAGCGCTATGACAACTGCCAACAAAATCACCATTCTCCGCATGCTCCTGGTGCCCGTGTATGTGCTGCTGATGCTGCTGGAAAAGCCCATCCTCGCTCTGATCGTTTTCATTCTGGCGGGCCTTTCCGACAGTCTGGACGGCTATATCGCCCGGCATTATAACCAGGTCACCAACTTCGGCAAATTTGCCGACCCTCTGGCGGACAAGATCCTCATTCTCAGCGCCATACTGCTGTTTGTCCAGTTCGGCCAGATGCCCGCCTGGTGCGCCATTGTGATCCTGACCCGGGAGTTTGCCGTGACCGGCCTTCGTCTGGTGGCCGTGGAAAACGGCACCGTCATTGCCGCCGGCATTTCCGGCAAGCTCAAAACCTTCTGCTCCACCATCGGCTGCTGCCTGATGATGACCCCCTGGCATACCCTTTGTCTGGGCGGCCTTTCCTGGCTGAGTCTGGACAACATCTGCGTGGCGGTCATGGTCATCCTCACCGTCTGGAGCGGCGTGGAGTATTTTGTAAAAAACATTGCGGTATTCCGGAACATGAAATAAGCTCCGGTGCTATAGTGATACAGGTGAATTCAATATGTTTGACTATCTGCGAGAAACCATCCGGGCCTATCAGGCCCGCGATCCGGCCGCCCGCAGCGCGCTGGAAGTGTGGCTGTATTATCCCGGCGTCAAAGCCGTGATGAGCCACCGCCGGGCCCACTGGTGCTGGACCCACGGACTGAAGCTCCTGGCCCGGGGCATCAGCCAGTCGGCCCGCCGCCGCACCGGCATCGAGATCCACCCCGGCGCCACCATCGGCCGCCGGCTGGTCATTGACCACGGCATGGGCGTGGTCATCGGCGAGACCACCGAGATCGGAGACGACGTTCTTCTCTATCAGGGCGTGACTCTGGGCGGCACCGGCAAGGATCAGGGCAAGCGCCACCCCACCATCGGCAACAACGTCCTCATCGGCTCCGGTGCCAAAGTCCTCGGCCCCTTCCGGGTGGGAGACAACAGCCGCATCGCCGCCGGCGCCGTGGTTCTGACGGAAGTCCCCGCCGACGCCACCGCCGTGGGCGTTCCCGCCCGGGTGGTGCGCGTGGCCAACAAAACCGTCAACTTCGCCGGCGATGTGGACCAGATCAACGTCACTGACCCGGTCGCCCTGGAACTGGCTGCTCTGCGGGAGCAGCTGCTCATTCTGGAACAATACATCACGAAGGAGAAGCCCTGAATGTATCTGTACAACTCTCTGAGCCGCAAGAAGGAACTGTTTGTGCCCAACGAGCCGGGCAAGGTCAGCCTCTATACCTGCGGCCCCACCGTTTATCATTTCGCTCACATCGGCAACCTCCGCAGCTACATCATGGAGGATATTCTGGATAAAACCCTGCGCTACGAGGGCTACGAAGTCACCCGGGTGATGAACATCACCGACGTGGGCCACCTCTCCTCCGACGCCGACACCGGCGAGGATAAAATGCTCAAGGGCGCCAAGCGGGAAAA
>CAZSAX010000145.1:0-3752 GCA_964605075.1 uncultured Oscillospiraceae bacterium | reverse complement strand
GCGAAAAGCTGGACGCTATTGAGGTCTTCCACCCCGACCGCATGGCCAGCCGGATCCTTGGCATGGGCGATGTGCTTACCCTCATCGAAAAAGCCGAGCAGGCCGTGGATGAGAAAAAGGCCATGGAAATGGCCGAAAAGCTCATGAAAAACCGCTTCACGCTGGCGGATTATCTGGAGCAGCTGGAGTCCCTGAAGAATATGGGCTCTATGGAAGATATTCTGGGCATGATCCCCGGCGCCGACGCCAAGCAGCTCAAGGGCGCCAAGATCGATGAAAAGGCCATGGAACGCACCAAGGCCATCATTCTTTCCATGACCCCCCAGGAGCGCAGCAACCCCTCCATCCTCAACGCCAGCCGCAAGCGGCGCATCGCCGCGGGCTCCGGCACCAGCGTGGTGGAGATCAACCGTCTGCTCAAAAGCTTCGACGCCATGGGCGCCATGATGAAGCAGATGTCCGGCGCAGGGGGCAAGAAAATGCGCAAACTGGCCAAAAACAGAGGAATGTTCGGTTTTTAAACCGCATTTATAAATTCAAAAAATCAAAAAAAATAAAAATTTTGGAGGAAAACAACAATGGTTAAGATTCGTCTGAAGAGACAGGGCGCCAAGAAGGCTCCTTTCTATCGCGTCGTGGTGGCTGACAGCAAGTCCCCCCGTGACGGCCGCAACATCGAAGAGATCGGCATCTACAACCCCCTGACCACTCCCGCCACCATCAAGATCGACATGGAGCGCGCCAAGTACTGGATCGCCTGCGGCGCTCAGCCCACCGACACCGTGCGCGGACTTCTGAAGCTGGCGGAATCTCAGGCGGAATAATTACGTTAGGAGCCCTTTTTAATGAAAGAACTTCTGACCTATATCGTGCAGAGGCTTGTGGACAATCCGGACAAGGTCTCTGTGGTCGAGCGCGAGGCCGGAAGCGAAACCGTATATGAAGTACGGGTCGCCGACGGCGATATGGGCAAGGTCATCGGTCGTCAGGGCCGCATTGTTCGCCAGATCCGCGTTTTGATGAAGGCCCAGGCCCAGCGCCAGGGCAAGAAAGTCTCGGTCGAGATACTGGATTGAAAAAGCAATATTTAGAAGCGGGGCGGATCGTCAACACCCACGGCGTCCGGGGCGAGGTGCGAATCGAGCCCTGGGCCGACGATGCGGCGTTCCTCACCCGCTTCAAACGTTTTTACATGGACGGCTCGCCCATCCGCGTGCGCGCCGCCCGGGTCCATAAGAACATGGTCATCGCCGCTCTGGAGGGCGTGGAGGATGTGAACGCCGCCATGAGCCTCAAGGGCCAGGTGATCTATATCAACCGCAGCGACGTGAAGCTGCCCAAGGGCAAGGTCTTTCTGCAGGACATCCTGGGCGCCCGGGTCGTGACGGAAGAGGGCGAGGAGCTTGGCGTCCTGGAGGACGTGATGGACGCTCCCGCGGCCTCGGTGCTTGTGGTCAAGGGCGAGCGGGAGATCCTGATCCCGGATGTGCCGGCGTTTGTGCTTGGAAAGGACGCTGACAAGGGTGTTGTCACCGTCCGCCTGATCGAGGGCATGTAAATGAGAATCGATGTATTAACTCTGTTCCCGGACGCCGTTATGGCTGTTCTGGGAACAAGCATATTGGGCCGGGCTGCCAAAAAAGGCATCCTGGAGATCAACGCCGTTCAGATCCGGGATTATACGGAGAACCGCCAGCAGCAGGTGGATGATTACCCCTACGGCGGCGGCTGGGGCTGCGTGATGATGGCCCAGCCGCTGAAGTCCTGCCTGGATGATGTTATGTCAACCGCAAAGGACAAAAAAAGCCGGGTCATCTATATGTCCCCCCAGGGCAAGCCCTTCGACCAGTCGGAGGCCCGCCGTCTGGCCCGGGACTATGACCATCTGGTTTTGGTCTGCGGCCATTATGAGGGCGTGGATGAGCGCTTCATCGAGCTTTGCTGCGATGAGGAGATGTCCGTGGGCGATTTTGTGCTCACCGGGGGCGAGATCCCGGCCATGGCCATTGCCGACAGCGTGTGCCGTCTGGTGCCCGGGGTTCTGTCCGACCCCGCCTGCTACGAGGGGGAAAGCCACTGGGACGGTCTTCTGGAATACCCCCAGTACACCCGCCCGGAAACCTGGGAGGGCATGACCGTGCCCGCCGTGCTGCGGGCCGGAAACCATGCGGACGTGGCCGCCTGGCGGCGGGAGCAGCAGCTCATCCGCACAAAGGCCAAACGCCCCGATCTGTTTGAGGCATTCATTCCCCAGACCAAGGAGGACATACGCACCGTGGAACGCCTGACCAATAAGGAAAAGCTGGTGTATGACTGCCGCAAGGCCACGCTGGAGGACATGGACGATCTCATGGCCATCGCCAAAGAGGCCTCCGCCTATCTGCGTTCCTGCGGTGTGGACCAGTGGCAGGACAACTTCCCCAACCCGGAGGTTTTCGCCCGGGATATCAGCAAGGACAACTGCTGGCTTTTCACCCACGAGGGCAAGGCTGCGGGCGTCATCGTCATCTATCTGGAGCCCGAAGAGGACTACCGGGGCATTGAGGGCCGATGGCTCACCGAGGGGGAGCACTACGGCGTGATCCACCGGGTGGCCGTAAAGGACGCCTACCGGGGCCGGAGCCTTTCCGGCGAGATGATGCAGCTGGCCGAGGATATCATCCTGGGCCGGGGCTATCCCAGCGTGCGCATCGACACCCATGAGGACAACCTCACCATGCAGAACATGCTGAAAAAGCGGGGCTATACTCCCTGCGGCGTGGTCTGGCTCAAAAACGGCCAGGAGCTTTGCAAAAAGCGCATCGGCCTGGAAAAGATCTTCTGAAAATGAAAAAGCCTCCGCTGTGAAAACAGCGGAGGTTTTTTGTCTTTGTCTCAGGCCTTGGTCTCGCAGTAGAGGCAGCGATAGACCTTTTCTTCCCGGTCAGTGAGCTTGAACACATGGTCCAGCTCCTGCTCCACAGAGGTGATGCAGCGGGGGTTTTTGCAGCGGATGACGTTGGTGAGCCTTTCCGGCATGTCGATGCTGCGCTTTTCCACCAGAACGCCGCCCCGGATGATGTTGATGGTGGCACCGGGGTCCACATAGCCGATGACGTCGAAGTTCACGGGGATATCGGCATCGATCTTGATGATGTCCTTTTTGCCCATGCGCTTGCTGCCCACGTTGCGGATGATGGCCACGGAACAGTCCGTGTTGTCCAGGCCCAGCAGCTCATACAGCCGCATGCCGCTGCCGGCGGTGATGTGGTCGATGACGATGCCGTTGATGATGGAGTCAATTTTCATCGTTTCGCCTCCTCCAGCAGTTTCAAAATCAGGGCCATGCGCATGTATTTACCGTTGAGCACCTGCTTGAAGTAGCAGGCCCGGGGATCGTCGTCAATGGCCACGCTGATCTCGTTGACGCGGGGCAGGGGGTGCATGATGCACAGATCCTTTTTGGCGTTTTTCAGCTTCCGGGGCTCCAGGATGTAGCTGTCCTTGAGGCGGAGGTAGTCCTCTTCGTTGAAGAAGCGCTCCCGCTGCACCCGGGTCATGTACAGGATATCCAGCTCCGGCATGGCCGCTTCCAGATCGGTGGTCTGCACATAGGGGATGTTTTTGGCCTTGAGCACGTCCTTTTTCACATAGCTGGGCAGCTTCAGCTCCTCCGGGGAGATGAGGACCACCTTGATGCCCTCGTAGCGGGACAGGGCATTGATGAGAGAATGGACGGTGCGGCCGAATTTCAGGTCGCCGCAGAGGCCCAC
>CAZSAX010000144.1:0-3909 GCA_964605075.1 uncultured Oscillospiraceae bacterium | reverse complement strand
CACCATTGAAAACATTCTGTCCTTTGAGGATCAGTACAAAAAGGCCCGGGTCATCCGCCTGGAGCAGAACTACCGCAGCACCGGGCATATTCTGGATGCGGCCAACGCCGTCATTGCCAACAACAGTGCCCGCAAGGGCAAGAAGCTCTGGACCGACCAGGGCGAGGGCGACCGGGTTACCCTGTATGTGGCCAAAAACGAGGAGGACGAGGCCCAGTATGTGGTGCAGCAGGTGCTGGCAGCGGTGGAGCAGGGGGACAACCTGCGGGATCACGCGGTGCTTTACCGCATGAACGCCCAGTCCCGTGCCATCGAGCAGGCCTTCCTGCGCAACGGCATCCGACCCCGCATCGTCAAAGGCAACGCCTTCTTCGAGCGGGCGGAGATCAAGGACATGATGGCCTATTTCTTCGTGCTGATGAACCCGGCGGACGATCTGCGCCTGAACCGCATCGTGAACAACCCGCCCCGGGGCATCGGTGACACTACCATGGAGCGGGCGGCGGCCATTGCTGCGGCGGAGGGCAAGAGCCTCTACGCCGTGATTGGCAATGCGGGCAAATATCCGGAACTCAGCCGGGCGGCGGAAAAGCTGCGGCAGTTTACCGCCATGATGGACTCTCTCGTGCAGATGGCCCAGGAAGACTGCGGTCTGGAGGCCCTGTACGATGCGCTGCTGGAACAGACGGGCTATGCCCGGATGCTGGAGGCCTCCCGGAAGGACGAGGATCTGAACCGTCTGGAAAACGTGCGGGAGCTGAAGAGCTTCATTGCCACGCATATCAAAAACACCGGCGACGATACCCTGGCCGGCTTCCTGGATGAAGTGTCGCTGTATACCGACCTCCAGGGCATGACGGAGGACGAGAATACGGTGACCCTCATGACCATCCACAGCGCCAAGGGGCTGGAGTTCCCCACGGTCTTTCTCATTGGCGCGGAGGAAGGGCTGTTCCCCAGCCTCCAGGCCATCGGCGAGAGCGCCCAGATGGAAGAGGAGCGGCGGCTGGCCTATGTGGCCATCACCCGGGCAAGGAAGCGGCTGTTTATCACCTGCGCCCGCCAGCGCATGGTCTTTGGCCAGACGGCCTCCCACCGGGTCAGCCGCTTTGTGGACGAGATCCCCTCGGAGCACATTGACCGGCCCTACAACGACCTGAAAAACAGCTACTTTGACTTTGTGGATGTGGAGGAGGCCCGGCCACGGAGCAACAGCTTCTATGGCCGCCCGGTGGGCGAGGCATCTTATGGCGGCGGCACCAGCCGGCCCCAGAAGCCAAGGAATATGACCTTTTACGGCAAGCCGGTGGAGGGCACGGAAAAGCCCCGCATCCAGCCGCCGACAAAGAAAAAGACCGCCTCTGCGGCGCCGGCCTTCGCGGTGGGTGACCGGGTGAAGCATTCCGCCTTCAAGGAAGGCGTGATCACCAAGATGACCCCCATGGGCGGGGATCATCTGGTGGAGATCGAATTTGAGGAAGCGGGCCTGAAGCGGCTGATGCTCAAGGCCGCCGCCCGGTACATGGAAAAAATATAACAAAAAGCGCCGTCCAGCCGGGCGGCGCGGTGAACGGAGGTGGACCCCATGCGATATGAAGCAGAAACGCTGAAGTTAAGCGAAGAAGAAAGGCTCATCCTGCGGCCGCTGGGACCGGAAGACGCAGCCGCCATGCTGGCATTTTTGAAAGCGGTAAGCGGCGAAACGCCCTTTATGATTCGCGATCCGGACGAGGTCAGCTTTACGCTGGAACAGGAAGAGGCGATTTTGGGGCAGCGGCTGGAGGATCCCTTTCTGGCAGATCTGTCGGTCTTTACGGAGCAGGGCGAACTGATCGCCAATTGCTGCGTGTATCGGCTGGCAGAGACTTACCGCATGGCCCACCGGGCGGAGCTGTCCATCGCCATTCGGCAAAGTCACTGGCACAAAGGTCTGGGGACACTTCTGACCCGGCGGGCTATCCAGATGGCCCGGGAGATGCCGGGCCTTGAGAGTCTGGAACTGACCGCCATGGGCCGAAACCGGCGGGCCCGGGCGCTGTATGAGCGCATGGGCTTCCGGCAGACCGGCGAGCTGCCCCGGGGTTTTCGCTACCGGGACGGAAGCTATGACAGCGAGATCCATATGGTGCGGGAGCTTTGAGCCGGTTGCACTTGTTTAACCGCCGGCGCGTAGGATATAATAAAAATTGAACAGGCGGCCCAAGGGCTGCCGGGCCGAAAGGCAGCAGATAAACTGCGGGACAGAGATCTCTGTCCCGCTTTTTGGTTCTTGGGAGGTGCAAGGCCTTGGCGGGAAACAAGCAGGCGCGCAGGGTATCGCTGGTGAATCTGGCCGGCAATGGAGCCCTGACGCTGCTGAAACTGACTGTGGGGTTGCTGACGGGCAGCGGCGCGCTGATCTCCGATGGGGTGAACTCGGCCTCGGATGTGCTGTCCGCGCTGATCGTACTGGTGGGCGTGGCGCTGGCGGGGAAGGCGGCGGATAAGGAGCATCCCTATGGCCACGACCGTTTTGAATGTATTGCCGGTCTGCTGTTGGGCATAATCCTGTTTTTTACCGGGGCATCCATTGGCTGGACTGCCCTAAAGGATATGTTCGCCGGCTCAGCCGAACTGGAGAGTCCGGGCTGGGCCGCGCTGGCGGCTGCGGCCATCTGCATCGGCGTGAAGGAGTGGATGTATCGCTATACCATGGCGGCGGCCCAAAAGCTGGGAAGTGTGGCCCTGAAAGCCAGCGCCTGGGATCATCGAAGCGACAGCTTTGCATCGCTGGGCGTGCTGATCGGACTTGGGGGAGCGCGGCTTGGATTTCCGCTGCTGGAACGACTGGCCAGTCTTTTGGTCTGTGCGCTGATCCTGCGGTCGGCGGTCGGTATCTTTCGGGAGGCGGTTGACAAAACGGTGGACCATGCCTGCGACGATGACACAGCGGAACGGCTTCGCCGGACGGTGGAGGCGGTGGCAGGAGTCAGCCGGATCGACCTTCTCAGTACACGGCAGTTTGGCAGCGGCATTTATATGGATGTGGAGATCGCGGTGGACGGTGCGCTGCCGCTTACCGAGGCCCACAAAATCGCGGAGACCGTGCATGACGAGGTGGAAGCCGCGGAGCCGGCGGTGCGGCACTGCATGGTGCATGTGAATCCTGAGAATTAAAAAAGAGCTATCCCATCGGATAGCTCTTTTTGTTTTGACTGGATTACTCCACGAAGTCGTCGGACTGGGTGTAAGCGTCGGCTTCCATACCAGCCATACGGCCGGAGTTCAGAGCCCAGCTCATGGTGGAGCCGGGGTTGTAGAAGCAGTACTCACCGCCGAAGACCACGTTGGCAGTATCGGTGCCGCAGGCGTACAGGCCGGGGATGGGCTTGTCGTCGGCAGCGCGCAGGACCTGCATGTTGTGGTTGACCTTGATGCCGCCCAGAGAGCCGTAGCCGGAGGGGAAGTGACGGGCAACATAGAACTTCTCACCGGTGATGGGACGCAGCCAGCGGGCGGGCTTGCAGAAGTCCTCGTCGTAGCCGCCGGCGAAGGTGTTGTAACGCTCGATGGTCTTGGACAGGGTCTTGTAGTCGATGCCGGTGACCTGGCAGACTTCCTCCAGGCTGTTGCACTCGTAGAAGTTCTGCTCCTGGGGATTCTCCTCGTCGTCATACTTCACGTCGATGACGCCATCGAAGACGGAGTTCTCAGCAGCGGACTTGGCGCCGCCGAAGAACAGCTCCTTCTCGTGCTCCCACTTGTTCAGGTCCTTCACAGCGTGGTGATAGGTGATGTAGTCAAGGCCATGCTTCTTCATGTAGTCGATGCCGTCCTGGCCGATGATGGAGAAGGCGCGGTGGCCGGCCTGGGCATTGATGGCGTTGCCGGTGAAGGTGGTGTTGTTCATGATCTGCTCGTTGATGATGC
>CAZSAX010000143.1:3523-3962 GCA_964605075.1 uncultured Oscillospiraceae bacterium | reverse complement strand
ATTGTGTTCATCGACGAGATCGACGCGGGGGGCCGCCAGAGAGGCAGCGGCCTGGGCGGCGGCCACGACGAGCGGGAGCAGACCCTGAACCAGCTCCTTGTGGAAATGGACGGCTTTAACAACAACTCCGGCGTCATTGTGATGGCTGCCACCAACCGGGCGGACATTCTGGATAACGCCCTGCTGCGCCCCGGCCGTTTCGACCGGCAGATCTATGTGGGCATGCCCGACATCAAGGGCCGGGAAGAGATCCTGAAAATTCACGCCCGGAACAAGCGCCTGGCGGACGATGTGGATCTGAAGAGCATTGCCCGGGGCACCATCGGCTGCACCGGTGCGGATCTGGAAAACATCATGAACGAGGCAGCGCTTCTGGCGGTGCGGAAAAAGCGCCGCTTTGTCACCAACGCCGACATCGACGAGGCCATTCTCAAGGTGG
>CAZSAX010000143.1:0-3513 GCA_964605075.1 uncultured Oscillospiraceae bacterium | reverse complement strand
GAAGAAGAGCCGGGTGGTCACGGAAAAGGCCCGGAAGCTCACGGCGTACCACGAGGCCGGCCACGCCATCTGCGCCCACTATCTGGAGAATGTGGACCCTGTCCACTTCATCACCATCATCCCCCGGGGCGGCGCCGGCGGCTTTACGCTGATGCGTCCCACGGAGGACAAGAGCTATCAGGCCAAGTCCGAAATGTTTGAATCCATCGTGATGTCGCTGGGCGGCCGGATGGCGGAAAAGCTTTTCCTGGACGATATCTCCACCGGCGCTTCCGGCGATATCCGCCAGGCAAGCTCCATTGCCCGCAAGATGGTCATGGCCTACGGTATGTCCGACCGTCTTGGCCCCATCAGCTTTGAGGATTCCAGCCAGAGCCTGTTCATCGGCCGGGATTTCGGCACCACCAAGAGCTATTCCGAAGAGACCGCGGCCATCATTGATGAGGAAGTCAAGCGGATCTTCGACGAGGCGGCGGCCCAGTGCGAGGCCCTGCTGACGGAGCATCGGGACGTTCTTGTCGCCGTGGCGGAGTATCTGCTGGCCAATGAGTCCATGGAGGGCGATGTTTTCGCTTACTTCTGCGACCACGGCGAGCTGCCCCCTAAAAAGGAAGAACCCAAGCCCGCCCAGCCGGAAGAAACGATTCCTGCGGCAGAGGGCGAAGGGGTGGAGTTCGTGAAGGACGAGACCGGCGAGGGACTATAACAAGCATACGAAAGAATACAGGGACGGCTCCGGCCGTCCCCTTTATAAGGAAGTGGAACTATGAAACTGGGTATCGTGGGCCTGCCCAACGTGGGCAAAAGCACCCTTTTTAATGCGCTGACCAACGCCGGCGCCCAGTCGGCGAACTATCCTTTCTGCACCATTGACCCCAACGTGGGTGTGGTGCAGGTGCCGGACGAGCGTCTGGACTGGCTGCGGGAACTGTATCAGCCGAAGAAATTTACCCCCGCCACCATCGAATTTGTGGACATTGCGGGCCTTGTCCGGGGCGCCAGCCAGGGCGAGGGGCTGGGCAATAAATTCCTGGCGAACATCCGGGGCACGGACGCTATCATCCATGTGGTCCGCTGCTTTGATGACGCCAACATCATCCGTCATGAGTGCTCCAGCGATCCCAGAAGCGACATTGAGACCGTGGATCTGGAGCTGGTGATGGCGGATCTGGAGATGGTCCAGCGCCGTTTTGACAAGGCGCAGAAATATCTCAAGAGCGGCGACAAGAAATACGCCAAAGAGGTGGATGTTCTCAGCCGGCTGATGGACTGGCTGAACCAGGGCAAAAGCGCCCGGGGCTTTGAATGTGACAAGGATGAGGCGGAGATCATTGCCGAATCCGATCTGCTGAGCCTCAAGCCCGTGATCTATGCCGCCAACTTCGACGAGGACAGCTTCTCCGCCGGGGTGGAGGGCAATGCCTACTTCCGGCAGGTGCAGGCCCTGGCCGAGGCGGAGGGGAGCATGGTGCTGCCCATCTGCGCCCGCTTTGAGCAGGAGATCGCAGAGCTGGACGAGGAAGAACGGGAAATCTTTATGGAAGAGCTGGGCCTGCAGGAGGCCGGCCTTTCCCGGCTGATCAAGTGCAGCTATGCGCTGCTGGGCCTGATCTCTTTCCTGACCTGCGGCCCGGACGAGTGCCGCGCCTGGACCATTACCCGGGGCACCAAGGCACCTCAGGCGGCGGGCAAGATCCACAGCGACTTTGAGCGAGGCTTTATCCGCGCCAACATCATCGCTTTTGATGACCTTAAAGCCTGCGGCAGCGAATCCGCGGCCAGAGAAAAGGGCCTGATGCGCTCCGAGGGCAAGGACTACGTGATGAAAGACGGCGACGTGACCCACTTCCTGTTCAATGTCTAAGCGGATCTCCTGGCTGGACGGCTGGCGGGGCGTCGCCATGTATCTGATGCTGGTGTACCACTTCAGCTATGATCTTTACATGTTCGGCTGGATCGGGCGGGATGTGATGTTTTCCTGGCCCATGGAGCTGATGCAGCGCTTTATCTGCTATTCCTTTATCCTTTGCTCCGGCATCAGCTGCCGCTTTTCCCGCAACAACCTGAAGCGGGGCTTCTGGTGTGCCGGGGCGGGGCTTCTGGTGATCGCCGGGTCCTATGTGGCGGCGGCCCCCATCCGCTTTGGCATTCTGCAATGCCTGAGCGCCTGCATGATCCTGTATGCGCTGGCGGGGAAGTGGACGGACAAGGTGCCGAAGAAGATCGCTCCCTTCCTGTGGATCGCCCTGTTCGTGCTGACAAAGCTGTGGACCGATGGGGTGCGGGTGGAGGTGAAGTGGCTGTACTGGCTGGGCTTTATCTACCCGGGCTATGTGTCCTATGACCACTTTGCCCTTTTGCCCTGGCTGTTTTTGTTTCTGCTGGGGACCTGGATGGGCGGCTGGCTGCAGGAGCATCGGGAGCTTCCCGTTCTGCAGAAGAAGGCTCCGGTCTTTCTGACCTGGCCCGGCGCCCGGACCATCTGGGTGTATCTGCTCCATCAGCCGGTGCTGTATGGGATTTGCCTCCTGGCTTACATTTTATAATAGGTATCGCACCGCGGGCCCTCTTGACAGTTGAGGCCTGCGGTGTTATATTTTCTTGGTAAAAGCGATGACGGGAATTGCCCGGAGTAAGCCGCCCAGAGAGAACAGGCCGTGGCTGGAAGCCTGTTTGCGAAACCCTCCGTAAGCTGACCATCCCCGAGCTGCAAGGCGGAACGGAAACCAGTATGCTGCGCCGTGTGACGGGCGTTACACCGTCAAAGAGTGAAAGTTTAGGGTGGAACCGTGTGTTTTCTGCGCACCCCTGACAGGTTTGTCGGGCGTGCGTTTTTTGTTTTTAAAATTATTATATAGGCCCCGCCGGGGCCGGGAGGACATTTTTATGGAATATACTTTCGCGGATGCGGATTACCGCAAGCTCTACCGCCACACCACGGCCCATATGCTGGCCCAGGCCGTCAAGCGCCTGTATCCCTCGGCGAAGCTGGCCATCGGCCCCGCCATTGAGGACGGTTTTTATTACGACATCGACTTCGAGCGCTCCTTTACCCAGGAGGATCTGGACGCCATCGAGGCCGAGATGAAGAAGATCTCCAAAGAGCGCATCCCCCTGGAGCGCTTTGAGCTGCCCCGGGAAGAGGCGCTGGCCCTGGCCCGGCAGATGGAGGAGCCCTACAAGGTGGAGCTCATTGAGGATCTGCCTGAGGATGCGGTCATCAGCTTCTACAAG
Source organism: uncultured Oscillospiraceae bacterium (assembly GCA_964605075.1). Taxonomy (GTDB): domain Bacteria; phylum Bacillota; class Clostridia; order Oscillospirales; family Oscillospiraceae; genus CAJOIG01. The sequence goes on along the minus strand of CAZSAX010000143.1, from coordinate 279 downwards.
CAGGGCGACTTCACCGACCTCTGCGCCGGCCCCCACCTGGATCACACCGGCCGGGTCAAGGCCAATGCCCTCAAGCTCACCAGCTGCACCGGTGCCTACTGGCGCGGCGACTCCAGCCGCAAGATGCTCCAGCGTATCTACGGCACCTGCTTCCCCTCCAAGCCCGAGCTGGAGGAATACCTCAAGCGCATCGAAGAGGCCAAAAAGCGGGATCACCGGAAGCTGGGCAAGGAACTGAGCCTGTTCATGCTCCGGGACGAGGGCCCCGGCTTCCCCTTC
>CAZSAX010000142.1:0-4029 GCA_964605075.1 uncultured Oscillospiraceae bacterium | reverse complement strand
CCCTCCGGCCGCACCGATATGCGCAAAATGCTCACCAAAGAGGACATCGACCCCAACGCCGAGTGCTTCAAGCGTCAGATGGAGAAGTTCATCGAGTTCGGCGAGGGCAAGGCTCAGATGGTCAATAACGCCGAATGGCTTCTGGACCTCAACTATGTGGAGCTGCTGCGGGAGGTGGGCGCCTGCTTCTCCGTGAACAACATGCTCCGGGCGGAGTGCTATAAGCAGCGCATGGAAAAGGGCCTGAGCTTCCTGGAGTTCAACTACATGATCATGCAGTCCTATGACTTCTACCACCTGTACCAGCACTACGGCTGCAACATGCAGTTCGGCGGCAACGACCAGTGGTCGAACATGCTGGGCGGCACGGAGCTCATCCGCCGGAAGCTGGGCAAGGACGCCAACTGCATGACCATCACCCTGCTCACCGACTCCCAGGGAAACAAAATGGGCAAGACCGCCGGCAATGCCGTGTGGCTCGACCCCAACAAGACCAGCCCCTTCGATTTCTATCAGTACTGGCGCAACGTGGCGGATGCGGACGTTCTCAAGTGCATCCGCATGCTCACCTTCCTGCCCCTGGAGCAGATCGACGCCATGGCGGACTGGAAGGACGCCCAGCTCAACACCGCCAAGGAGATCCTGGCCTACGAGCTGACCAAGCTGGTCCACGGCGAGGAAGAAGCGGAAAAGGCCCAGAGCGCGGCCCGGGCCCTGTTCGGTGCCGGTGCCATGGACGATATGCCTGTGACCGAGATCCGTGCCGAGGACGGCTTTGACATCATGAGCCTGCTGGTGAAGGCCGGGCTCTGTGCTTCCCGCAGCGAGGCCCGCCGGAACATCCAGCAGGGCGGCGTGGAAGCCGGCGGCCAGAAGGTCACGGACATCGGCAAAACCTTCGCCGCCGAGGAACTGACGGAAGGTCTTCTGCTCAAGCGGGGCAAGAAGAGTTTTGCCAAGGTGGTTTTGAAGTAAAAGCGAAAAGGGGGATCCCTATGAAGCGCAGAAGTCTTCTTATGGCGTTTTTGAGCCTGATCCTGGCGGCCTCTCTGCTGAGCGCCCCGGCCATGGCCGACAAGGGCAAGGAGCCGCAGGGAAAGGGAAAGCAGCCGACGGAGCAGTCCGCGGCCTATGAAGCCGGTTTTGCCCTTGGGCAGAATGTGGCCAAGATCACGGCGGTGTGCATCGCTGTGGCCGCGGTGGGCGGCGTAGTGATCGGCACTGTATGCCGCAGCCGCCGCAGCGGCGAAGGCCGGCAAGGAAGGACAGCGCCGCTGCGCACGGATTATTATCATCCGGCGGGCAAGGGAGAGACCTGCGGCCGGATGCCGGAGCGCTGGGCCGGGGAAGAGAGCCCCGCCAGGGAAGGGACCGGGATACCGGTCTTTCCGGAAGATCCTTCGCCCTGGCCCCGGCGCCCGGCGGAGGAAGCGCCCCCGGCACCTATGGAGGAACCGGCACCGGTGCATTCCGCTGCGGGAGAGAATCCCTTTGAACTTTTCGACAAGGTCTTTGGCGGTGATCCGGGGCTGACGGAAGAATTCCCGGAGGATGAGCCTGAGATCGAAGAACCTGAGGACGATGAGCCCGGGGAAGTGAACTTCAAAATTTAAAACAGAAACGGCAGACACCGGAGTGTCTGCCGTTTCTCGCTTGCCAAAGCCCGTGTGCGGGCTTTGGGCAAGCTATATTTGATCTGCTCGGCCGAAGTGAATCCGGCCGGCATAATCCTTGGGGCCGGGGCCCCGTGGATTTACGCCCGCCCCCGGCGGGCGGCTCGCCCTGCCCGGGCTTCGCATGGCAGGTCTTGCTTCTTTCACCGTCTAAAAACGGCAGACGAGTGTCTGCCGTTTTCATTATGTATTGGTTCAGAAGCCGTAGATCATGGAACGCTTGATCTCGGAAAGGGAACGGGCGCCGCACATTTCCATGGCGTCGGAGAGCTCGGCCTGGAGCTTCTGCACATAGGTCTTCACGCCCTCGGCGCCGCCGCCGTAGACCATGTTGACGAAGGGACGGCCGATGAGCACCGCGTCCGCGCCCAGAGCCAGGGCCTTGAACACGTCCACGCCGCTGCGGATGCCGCCGTCCACCAGAATGGTCATCTTGTCACCCACCGCGTCGGCGATGGCGGGCAGGACTTCGGCGGTGGAGGGGCAGGATTCCAGCACCCGGCCGCCGTGGTTGGACACAACGATGCCGGAGGCGCCGGCTTCCAGTGCCTTTTTCGCCCCGGCTACGGTCATGATGCCTTTGAGGATGAAGGGTTTTTCCGCCCAGGCGGCGATCTGCCGGAGCTCTTCCACGGTCTTGCTGCCGGCAGGGGGCTGCATATTCTTCAGCAGGGCAAGACCCGCGGCGTCAATGTCCATGGCGATGGCAAAGGGATCCGCTTCCCGGACCATGGCCATTTTTTCCTGGATGGTCTCCAGATTCCAGGGCTTCACGGTGGGGACACCGCAGCCGCCATTGTTTTTCAGGGCGTTCACGGCGCCCTGCATCACAGTGGGATCGATGCCGTCGCCGGTGAAGGCGGCGATGCCGGCATCCCGGCAGGCGGACACGAGGATGTCGTTATATTCCAGGTCGTTGTACTTGTCGCCGTAATGCAGCTTCATGGCGCCCACGGGAGCGGCAAACACGGGGATGACGCAGTCCTTGCCGAAGAAGGAATAGCGGGTGTCCACGGGCTTGTTTTCGCAGATGGTGTCCATGTTGATGCACAGATCCTGCCATTTCTGGTAGTTGCGGATGGCGCCCACGCCTTTGGTGCCGGGGCCGGGGATGTTGTTGCGGCAGCCCAGACCGTTGCACACCGGACAGGCTTTGCAGTAGGGGCCCATCTGGCCCCGGGCGTTTTCAAGAACTTCCTGGTAGGTCATGTCAGATCTCCTTTATTTCATTGTTCTTAATTTGCTATTCTACAACGTCTGTGACGAAATGGCAAGGAAAAAGCCCATTGCCGAAGCAATGGGCTTTTGCAGACTGTCAAAGAAGTAAGATTTGCCCTGCGAAGCCCGGGCAGGGCGAGCCGCCCGGCGGGGCCGGGCGTAAATCCGCGGGGCCTTGGGCCCCAAGGATTATGCCGGCCGAATTCACTTCGGCCGAGCAGATCAAATCAAGCTTGAAAAAAGCCCATTGCCGAAGCAATGGGCTTTTGGAGTATTCGTTCAAAGACTCAGATGCCGCCGAAGCCTCCGGGGGGTTCTTCACCGGGGGCCAGATCCGCGGGGGGATCGGGGGGCATGGAGCCGTCGGCCATGTTCATGGCTTCGCCGGAAGCGTCGGCAGCGGCGGGCTCGACGATGTAGCCGCCGTCGGTCTCGGTGATGATGCCGTTGACGGTGCAGCCGTCTTCCACCACGAGCTCCGTGAGGTAGCTGGTCTCGGTGACGTTCCAGACGGAGCCGTTGGTCAGCGTCAGGGACAGGCCGTAGCCTTCTTCACAGAACATGCCCAGCTCCGTGGCGGCGGCATAGCCGATCTCCTGAGAGGCGTTGCTGCCGGAGGCGAAGTAGGTCACGTTCCAGTTGTCCTGACCCAGGGAGATGGCGCCGTCGATGGTGGAGGCGTCCAGGGTCACGATCAGGCTGCGGGGGCTGCGCACGCCTTCGCCGGCGGGGCCGCTGGTGGCGGTATACTCATCGCCTTCCATGGCGGCGGTGTTGAGGATGTCGCCGGCCATGGTGGAGTTCTTGATGGTCACGGTGGGGGCGGCGCCGGAGTTCTCGGTGCCGGAACCGGAGTCGGAGTTGTGGATGAGCTTGACGATGCAGTTGGAATCGCCGGAGCGGTAGATGGTGTGGATGTAGTTTTCGTCCACGCCGTTGACGGTGCCGAACTCAGCGTCCACATCGGCCATATCCACGCCCCAGGCTTCCGCCACTTCGGCGTCCAGGACGTAGGTGCCGTCGAAGGCGATGGTGCAGTTGTCGATGACAACGGTGTTGGCGGTATCCCGGAGCATGACGGCGGCTTCGCCCACGTGCAGTTCGGAATCCTGGAAGATGATGTCGCCGGTGCTGTTGC
>CAZSAX010000141.1:0-4124 GCA_964605075.1 uncultured Oscillospiraceae bacterium | reverse complement strand
GGCGCCGGGGCCGCCGGTGAGGATGGCGCCGGAAGCGCCCACGATGTTGCCCGTGCCCACCTGGGCGGCAATGGCGGTGGCCAGAGCCTGGAAGGAGCTCATGCCGCTGGCCTGCTTGGCGCCCCGGAGGGAGAGATTGCCAAAGACCTTCTTCATGCCTTCGCCGAAGCAGCGCACCTGCACAAAGCGGGTTTTGATGGAATACCACAGACCCACGCCCACCAGAAGGACGATGAGAATGTAGCTGGACAGATAGTTGTTGACGTTGACCACGATGGGAAGCAGTGCGGATTCGATGGCAGCCATGTGTGTTTCCTCCTGAAATGAAAAAACGGAACAGCTGAAGTTTCAGCTGCTCCGGAAAAGAAAGCACATGGTCATGCCGGCGACGGGCGCCTGCATGGGTTTATTCTCTGTCCTTTTACCTGAGAGATTCAGCGGCTGCGCCGCCTTGCACCTTCGGTACTCACGCAAAGTGAGCTTCTCCAGAGCTGCATCCATTCCTGGTCCCCACCCGATATCGGGCACCTGAGAGTTCTACTCCTTCGGCAGGCTTTCGCCATTCTCCCGGGAATTTCAACTGCCGTTATTGAATTATGCCAATACCTTAGCACCAACCTCCGGGCCTGTCAACCGTTTTCGATACGTTATCTTTTTCACACGAAACCCCGTCTTTTGCCGCCGTCAGAAAAAGAATTTCCGCTCCATGGCCTCCCGGGCCGGGCGGCAGACCGCCAGAAACAGGAGCAGCAGCCCCAGCAGCCCCAGCGCCAAGGCCGGGTACAGCGCCCAGCCGGCAAAGGCCCCCCGGCGGAAGCAGCGCTCCAGCCAAAGCTCCATGAGCGGCATAAAAGCGCCCAGGGCCAGCAAGCCGCCGCCCAGGATGTAAAGCCGCCCCCGGCGGACATAGTGCCAGAGCGCGGTGACCGCGGTGACCAGCAGTCCCAGCCCCGCCGTCACCGGGAAGGCAAAGCCCCAGAACCAGCGCCCGCCGGTCACCTGGCACAGATACAGCAGATACAGCCCCAGCGCCCCGAAGCCGCAGGGCACGAAGACCACCGGGTTCGGCCGTTTAAACCACAGGGGCAGAAGAAAAAGCTCATAGCCCAGCAGCATGGCCCCCCAGACGATCCCCGCCCAGCTCAGCGCCCGGTCCGCCTGCCAGTCGCACAAAAGCACCACCAGCATGGGCAGCAGATACAGCACCGTCACCACCAGCATCCAGGCCCAGCGGCTGTTTTTCGGCGCCGGCGCCTCATTCGGGGGGAACAGGGGCTCTGCCGCCGCCCGCCCGGAGGCCGGACGAAGGACCCCCGCCCCGCACAGGGGACAGCGTTCTTCCGTATCCGCCAGCTTCACGCCGCAGTTCACACAATACATAGCGTTTTCTCCTTTATTTTTCCCGCCGGTTGCTCTGCACCTGCACCGGCAGTCCCATATCCCGCAGCACGCAGAAAAAGTGATATTCCAGACCGGATTCCCGGATGTTGCGGATGAAGTTGATATACATCGTGTCACCCCAGGCAAGCACCCCGCAGTTGTGAGGGGCATTGGCCTGCACACCCAGAATGAAGTCCATGCGCTGCACATGGGCCGCCATGGCCTCCGGCATTTCCACCGCCCCCAGGTTCGACAGGCTCAGACAGCTTTTACATTCCCCCACCGCATCAAAAATGGCCTTCATAACAATGTTTTTGATAAACAGCGGCAGCAGACGCACCACCAGGAGGCGCTCGCTGCTGACGTTGGTGGCGATCATTTTGCTCATGTGCTTGGCCGTGATGTCCAGCCCCATCCGGTGCTGCACGATCCGGCAGATCTCCTCGAAGGAGTAATCCCCCAGCCGGGGGTCGATCTCCGGGGTGGTATACATGGCAAAATTGCGCAGCGTCCGGCTGTCGAAAAGCTGCCGCAGATTCACCGGGATCAGCACCTTCACCGGCCGCCAGCGCCGGGAGGAGGGAATCTGCTCCTTCTGCAGCTCCAGCAGCGCCTGCATCAGGGCCGCGCACAGGAAATTGGTCACGCTCACGCCGTATTCCTTCGCCCTGGCCCGCACCGCCGCCACCGGGAGCCGGAAGCAGACCAGATGCTGAAAGCCCCCGGGCTCGGCGGTGCCGGAGAGATGCCAGGCGGTGCTGTCCTTCCGGCTGGCCCGGAGGGGCCCGGCATATTGGAGAAAGCTGTCCTCCAGCTCCGCCGCCGAAGGCGCCTCCCGCCGGTCAAGGACCCCCTTCTCCGCCGGAACGGACAGGCCGTATTTCTGCTCCATGTATTCCGCCAGCAGGCTTTTCAGAAAGATCATGGCCCCGGTGCCGTCGGTGAGGGCGTGGAAAAACTCCACCGCGATGCGCCGCTCATACACCAGCACCCGAAAGGCGCAGCGGCGCATCTCCCTCCGGCCCATGCGCCCCAGGGGATAGCTCCCCTCTTCCCCCACCGCCGGGGCCCGGGCCAGCTCCTGGAGATAATACCAGAAAAGCCCCCGGCGAAGCCGGGCGGCCACGGAGGGAAAGCGCCCCACCGTCACATCCAGCGCCCTCTGCAGCACCGGCACATCCACCGGCTCCGTCAGCGTGGCAGACAGGCGGAACACATTGCTCCAGTTTGACCGCCGGGCAGCGGGATAGATCTTCGCCGCGTTATCCAGCCGCAGCCAGCGCAGCGGCGGCCGGGCTTTGCTTGTTTTCGTTTCTCGGGCCATGCTCTGCCGTCCTTCCCAAAGCTTTGTCCCCATGGTAGCCGACAGCGCCCCGGGAGGCAAGCTATCCCTTTTTTCGCCGCTCTCCGGGTGGTAGAGAGGCTCTCTACCGCCTCTTCACCGCCCAAAAAGCCGGTTTCAGACGAAAATCAGATAGCGCAGCCCGTACATCAGCCCCACCCCCGGCAGGCCGAGCAGGGCCGAGACCAGACAGGTAACGGCGTTCACCCCCAGGCCCAGCCCCAGCAGCGTCCCCAGGGTGTTGGCCGTGAGCAGGCCCGTCAGCCCCGAAAGGGCATGGAGACAAAATCGGGAAAACTTTTTCATCGGCTGCCGCAAAAGCGCCGCCGTCTGCCATAAAAGCAGCAGCCCCGTCACAACAAACATCGCTTTGAGCACAGGATCCGGCATCGGCCGCCCTCCTTTCCTTTTTCCATAAATTTATATTGGACAGGCCGCTCAAATAGACATATACTACAGCCAGAAAGAGATACGGCGCGAACCCACTGGGGCAGGGAGGGATTCCCTGCCCGCTTTTTTATGGAACCGGCCTCCTGTCTTGCTTTTTTAAAATATGTACGATATACTATATATTTAGGAAATAATGCCCATGGCAAACTATATTTTGTGAAATGTGAGGGATTTTACCCCATGGCCAAGCGCAAGACAGAAGAATACGGCAACGAGAGCATCAGCGCTCTCAAAGGCGCTGACCGCGTCCGCAAACGCCCGGCGGTCATTTTCGGCTCCGACGGCCTGGACGGCTGCCAGCACTCCGCCTTCGAGATCCTCTCCAACTCCATCGACGAGGCCCGGGAGGGCCACGGCAATATCATCACCGTCACCTACTTCGAGGACCACTCCATCCAGGTGGAGGACTTCGGCCGGGGCTGCCCCGTGGACTGGAACAGCGCGGAGAAGCGCTTCAACTGGGAGCTGGTCTACTGCGAGCTCTACGCCGGCGGCAAATACCAGAACGACGAGGGCGAGAGCTACGAATACTCCCTGGGCCTCAACGGCCTGGGCGCCTGCGCCACCCAGTATTCCGCGGAGTTCATGGACGTGACCGTCTGGCGGGACGGCTTCCGCTACGATCTCCACTTCGAAAAAGGCGAGATCGTGGGCGAGATGAAAAAAGGCCCCGCCGACCGGAAAAAGACCGGCACCACCCATCTGTGGCGGCCGGACCGGGAGGTATTTACCGACATCGCCATCGGCGAGGACTGGTTCAAGGAGACCCTGCGCCGTCAGGCCGTGGTGAACGCCGGCGTCACCTTCCGGCTGAAGGTGCAGAAAGGCCGCAGCTTTGAGACCACGGACTTCCTCTACGAAAACGGCATCCTGGACTATGTCACCGAGATCGCCGGGGAGGAATCCCTGTCCGTGCCCGTGTTCCTGGACGCGGAGCGCCGGGGCCGGGACC
>CAZSAX010000140.1:0-4208 GCA_964605075.1 uncultured Oscillospiraceae bacterium | reverse complement strand
GCGGGCATCGCCGGCTACACCATCCCCAACCAGGATCTGTCCGGCGCATTGCGCCTGTGCCGCTTTCTGCTGGTGATCGCCGCCATCGCGGCAGGGATGTTCGGTCTGGTAACGGCCGGCGTGGCGCTGTTGTGGCACCTCTGCTCGCTGGAGAGCTTTGGGCGGGCCTACATGGCGCCCCTGAGCAGCGGCCGGCCCGGCGACGGCCGACGGACGTTCCTGCGGCGTCCGGGCTGGAAAAACCACCTGCGCAGCCCGGACATCAACGGCGGCGACCTGCGGAGGCGTTCATGAAAAAAGGATGCATTCTATTTCTGGCCGCATTGCTGCTCCTGCAGAGCGGCTGCCGGGGCAGCATCTATTCCATCTACCGGGACGTGGAGCGTCTGCGCCCCATCCAGACCATGGGTCTGGACCTGCAGAACGGACGCATCGTGATGAGCGCCGCCGGCCTTGAGCCCTCTGGCGCCGCCCCCTTTGCCCTTTGCGAAAGCGGCAGCAGCATCTCCCAGGCACTGGTGAACCTGCAGAACCGCTTTCCCGAAGCGGAGCCCTATTACGCCCATACGGAGTTCTTTCTTCTGGGCCGGGAGGCGGCGGAACAGGGGATCCTGCCCTGGCTGGAGTGGCTGGAGCGCAATCCGCAGATGCGGCTGGATACCGGCATCTTCGTGGTGGACGGCGCCGCCGCCGAGCTCGTTCTGAGCGCCGCCGGCAGCCAGACGGGCACCTCCCAGCGGATGGAATCCCTGGCACAGGAACTGAAAAGCCTGGGCGAGGGGCATCTTTACACCGTGCGGCAGCTGGCCTCTTCCCTGGCCGAACGCGGCGCCGGGCTCTGCGGGCTGCTCCGGCTGTCGGAACCGCAGGGGATCGTGAAAAACGAGGATGCCGCCAGCATCCTCCCGGCCGGCTTTGCCGTTTTCAAGGAGGACCGGCTGGTGGAGATCCTGGGCGAAGAGGAGGCCCCCGGCGTGCTGCTGTTTCTGAACAAGCCCCAGGGGGCCCGGATCGAGATCCTTTCCGAAAACGCCGGTCTTGTGACCCTTCTGGTGGACAGCGGCCAGACCGAAACCAGCTATAAAGATGGAGTCGTGGAGATCCGGGCGGAGCTTTACGCCTCCATTCTGGAAATGGAAGGCGGCACCGACCCGGATCTGGATCAGCTCAACCAGGCGCTGACCCGGGAGGTCTGCCGGTGGATCGTCGCCTTGGTGGAGCGCGCCCAGCGGCTGGACTGCGACTATCTGGGCTTTTGCGACGGGGACAGTCCCGCCGGTCTGGAATTCCATATCCAGGCCCTGGCGGATGTGGAGCGCAGCTATGATCTGCGGGAAGCGGAGGGATTCGATTGAAACAGCAGCTTTCCCGGCCCCAGCTGGTGGCCGCGGTATTTCTGGCCCTGTTATCGCCGCTGATCCGGGTGATGCCCCGGGCCTCCGCCATTCTGGCCGGACGGGCCAGCTGGCTGTGCGCCCTTCCGGCCTTCCTGCTTTTGCTGGGCTTCGGCCTGTTTATGCGCCGCTTTCTGCGCCGGGAGGAAAGCCTGAGCCGTCTGTTTCTGCGCTGTCTGGGCAACATCCCCGGCCGGGCAGCACTGGTCCTTTACGGGCTGGCCTTTCTGTTTTACGCCGGCTTCATTCTCCGCGTAGGCGCGGACCGGCTGGTGGTGACCGTGTATCCCAGCAGCGGCCCGGGCGTGTTTTACACCGTGCTGACGCTGCTGTGCCTCATGGCCGCCATGGGCACCCTTCGGGCCCTGGGCCGCACCGCCCTGATCCTCCGCTGTGTCATGCTGACGGTGCTGGCCTTCGCCTTCCTTTTCTCTCTGCCGGATCTGGACATGCGAAATCTGGGGCCGGTACACTGGTCGGATGTGCCCGGCATTCTTCTGGGTTCCCTTCCTTTATTAAATGTGGGCGGTCTTTTTGCCTGCTTCGGCTTTCTGGACCGCTACGCTCCCGCTCCCAACGGGCGGGGCCGGCCGGAGATCCTTTGGCTGGGCGTTCTGATGCTCCTTGCCGTCCTGCTGTGCGTCACCGTGGTGGGCAGCTTCGGCACGGCCCTGACCCTGCGGATGAGCTACCCCTTTTTCGTTATGATCCGGGATGTGTCTCTTCTGAATCTGGCCGACCGGATCGAAGCCATGGTGATCGTTCTGTGGGTCATCTCAGATTTTATGATGTGCGCGCTGATGCTGCGCTGCGCCCACGAGGCCCTGCGGTCCGCCTTTGACCTGCCGGACCCGGAAGAGAGGTCTTTTTCCGATCTTCGGGGCGGACGCTGGCTGCTGCTGCCGGAGGGCGCCGCCGTGTGGTGCGCCGCCCATTTCATTGCCCGGGATTCCTACGGTCTGATCCCCTGGTCGGAGCAGATAATCCCTTACGCCTTTTCCGCGCTGGTCTTTTTGGGCTTTCCGCTGATCTGGCTGGTGGGAAAGCTGCGAAAGAAACTATAGAAAACAGCGTCTGCCCTCCGGCAGACGCTGTTAAGCTATACATATTATATTATACGGCTTCAATCGGCAGGATGGCCTCGCCCTCCGGCTGGGAATCCGCCGCCGGGCTGTCTGTCGCCTCGGTATCCTCCGTCTCCGCCGGGGCATCCGATGGCGCCGGCGACTCCGAAGTCTGCGTCTCCGCCGGAACCTCGGTCTCTTCGGGGGCCGAAGATGCCGGAGCATCTTCGTTTTCCTCCGGCTCTGCCGCCTTCACGGTCTCCATCCTCTGCATCACGGTGGCCACCTGGGCCCGGTTGGAGGAGCTGCCGGGGCTGATGCTGGTGGCACTCAGGCCGGTGATAATGCCTTTGTCCACGGCCCAGAGCATGGCTTCCTTCGCCCAGCTCTGCACATCCTCCGCATCGGCAAAGGCCGTCAGCGCCGACGCATTCTCCACCGTCTGATCCAGCCCGGCAAAGGCGGCGTAACGGTACAGAAGCGTGACCATTTCTTCCCGGCTCAGGGCCCGGCCCACACCGAAGCTGCCATCCCCCATGCCGTTGACGATCTGGTTCTGGGTGGCCCAGAGGACCGCGCTGTAATACCAGCTGTCGCTGTCGGTCACGTCGGAAAAGCTGCTGCTGCCGCTGACCGCCGGGGAACCTGCCAGACGATAAAGGACCGTGACGAACATTTCCCGGTTCATGGCGCTGTAGGGCTGGAAGAGATAATTGCCCATGCCGTTGAAAAGTCCCTTGTCCACCACATGGACCACCGCGTCGTGATACCAGTCGCCGGCCACAACATCCCGGAAGCCGGAGGCCGGCAGGGGAACGTACCAGTAATCCAGGTCCACATCGCCGGTAATGCCGTTGACGTGACCGGTGGCGCTGAACTGCCAGAGATCGTACCAGTCACTCAGGCTGGTGGACTGGTTCCAATGGGCATGCCAGACATAATAGCCCGCATCGGTGAGAGGTTTGGCCTGGATGGGATAGCTCAGAAACGCGGCATACACGCCCGCCTCCAGTCCGGCCTCCGCCAGGGCATCGCAATACGCCAGGCAGATGTTCGTCTGCTCTTCGGCGCTCAGATCCGCCTCATAGAGACGGCCGCCGTTGTTGACGTACTCCACATCCAGAAACACCGGCAGATCCAGCTCGAAGTCGCCAAGAATGCGAAGGGTCTCCGCCGCTTCTTCCAACGCCTCCTCCTCGGTGATGGCCTGAGAAAAATAATAGGCCCCCACCAGGATCCCGTTGGCCCTGGCCTGCTCCAGGTTGTACTGCACCGCGTCGTCCTCATAGAAAGTCGCCGTCTGGGACCGGCGGCCGCCCAGGCGGATGATGGCAAACTCCACCCCGTCAGACGCGACCTTGGCCCAGTCGATATGACCCTGGAACTCGGACACATCGGTGCCCAGCATCTTATAGTATTCCTCATAGCGCTTGTTGTGGCTGACATTGGCCGCAATGCCGTCACTGTAAAGGGAAAGGCCCATGCCGCCGGCGCCGGCAGCGCCCACGGCGTCCTCCGCCGCGTCGCCGGTTTCGCCCAGCGCACCCGCTGTAAGCTCTCCGGTATCCGCCAGCGCAGCCACCGCCAAAGAGCCCATCATGCAAAGACACAGCAGGGCACAAAGAAATCGTTTCATACGCATCATCCTCAATGGTTACAAAATCGTAACTATTCTAACATAGAGTTACAAAAAAGGCAAGGGGCTGTAAAAAAACAGCCTTAGAAAAAAACAGAGGTCACACACCTATGA
>CAZSAX010000139.1:0-4254 GCA_964605075.1 uncultured Oscillospiraceae bacterium | reverse complement strand
GGTGATGCCCCAGATGTCGCAGATGTTCTCGGCGGTGGTGCCCATGTGGTAGTTGTTGTAAGCGTCCCACAGACCGTCGTTGACCATGGTGTCCACCATGGTGGTATTGAACATACGGGCGCCGCCGCGGGCGGAGGGGACGGAGTAGGGGGCGGCGGTCATGTTCTCGCAGCCGCCGGCCACGATGATGTCGGCATCGCCGGCGCCGATGGCGCGGGCGGCCTCGATCACGCTCTTCATGCCGGAGCCGCAGACCATGCCCACGGTGTAGGCAGGAACGGAGAAGGGAAGACCGGCCTTGATGCCAACCTGACGGGCGGGGTTCTGGCCCTGACCGGCGGTCAGGATGCAGCCGAACATCAGCTCGTCAACGGCGTCCATGGGGACGTTGGCGCGCTTAAGGGCTTCCTTCACGGCGACAGCGCCCAGATCGGAAGCGGGAACGTTGGACAGGCTGCCCTGGAATTTGCCGATAGCGGTGCGGCAGCAATTGACCAGATAAATGTCTCTCATAGTGTAAAACCTCCATGTTTTGATGGCCCCCGAAAGGGCGGTTATTTAAACACTATTTTCAGTATAGTACATGCCCCCCGAAAAATCAAGCGCACAGCGTGTGGAAAAAACGAAAAAGCCCTGTGAATTATATTTGTTTTCTTCGCAAATCTTGCTATAATGGACAAAAACCGCAAGGAGATTTTTATGAAGAAGATTCTTTTTCTTTTTGCGCTTGTGGCTGCGCTTCTGTGCGGCTGCACGGCCCAGATCTATATTCAGGACGGCCAGACGGTGGTGAGCGTGGTTCCTGCGGCTTCGGAGGAGCCGGCCAGCGCCGAGCCCGGGTCAGAAATGGCCGGCGCCGAGCCCACCCCCGCGCCCACGGCAGAACCGACGCCGGAACCCACGCCGGAACCTACCCCTGTGCCCACGCCGGCGCCTACCCCGGCGCCCACGCCGGTGGCCATCGTGCCCGGGGACTATGAGGGCGCGGACGGCAGCGAGCTGAGCATCAAAAAGGACGGCACCGTTACCTACAAAACCGAAGTTTCCGGCACTGTCAACGGCAGCCCCATGTCCGCCAAGCTTACTTTCCACGGCGAAGTGGATGGGGAGGGCTTTGTGTTTGACAAGGTCACCTATCTTGGCATCGACCTCACGGCCATTGCCGCCGCCAACGGCATCACCGACGCCTCCCCCTGGCAGACGATGGCCTGGCAGCTCTATCTTTCCCAGCAGTAAATCCCAAAGCAAAGGAATTCGGAAACCATGATTTGTTATAACGCAGGCTCCTGTGATGTGGCGGTCATCGGCGCCGGCCATGCCGGCATCGAGGCGGCCCTGGCAGCAGCGCGCCTGGGCGCGGATACCGTGTGCTTCACGCTGTCCATGGACATGGTGGGCAATATGCCCTGCAACCCGGCCATCGGCGGTACGGGCAAGGGCCATCTCGTCCGGGAGCTGGATGCCCTGGGGGGCGAAATGGGCCGGGCGGCGGACAAGGCCTGCATCCAGTACCGCATGCTCAACCGGGGCAAGGGCCCGGCGGTGCATTCCCTCCGCGCCCAGGCCGACCGCCGGCGCTATCAGGCTGTGATGAAGCAGACGATGGAGCAGCAGGAAAATCTGCGGCTGAAGCAGGCGGAAGTGGTTGACATAACTTTGGAAAACGGCCATGTGGCCGCCATCACCACGGACAAGGGCGCGGTATGGCAGGTGAAAGCCGTGATCCTGGCCACGGGCACCTCCCTCTGCGGCCGCACCATCACCGGCGAGGCGGTGCGGGATTCCGGCCCGGACGGCACCGCGGCGGCCTGGCCTCTGGGGGCAAGGCTGGCGGAGCTTGGGCTTTCCATGCGCCGCTTCAAGACCGGCACCCCTCCCCGCATCAACGCCCGCAGCGTAAATTTTGAAAAAATGGAGCTGCAGCCCGGGGACAAGGAGACCGTGCCTTTCTCGTTCCAGACGAAAGAAGCGCCGGAGAACCAGGCGGTGAGCTGGCTGACCTACACCAACGAGCAGACCCACCGGGTCATCCGGGAGAATCTGGAGCGAAGTCCCCTGTATTCCGGGGTGATCGAGGGCGTGGGCCCCCGCTACTGCCCCTCCATCGAGACCAAGATCGTCACCTTCCCGGACAAGACCCGGCATCAGCTCTTCATCGAGCCCATGGGGCTGGACACGGAGGAGCTGTATGTCCAGGGCCTGTCCTCCTCCCTGCCGGAGGACGTGCAGGAGAAAATGCTGCGCACCATCCCGGGCCTGGAGCAGGTGGAGATGACCCGCCCGGCCTATGCCATCGAATACGACTGCGTGGATCCCACGGAGCTCTATCCCACCCTGGAAAGCAAAAAAATTCCCGGCCTCTACGGCGCGGGGCAGTTCAACGGCTCCTCCGGTTATGAAGAGGCAGCGGTGCAGGGCTGGCTGGCGGGGGTGAACGCGGTGCGCCGGATCCGGGGGGAAGAACCTGTCATTCTCCGCCGGGATCAGGGCTATATCGGCACGCTGATCGACGACCTCGTCACCAAGGGCACCGACGAGCCCTACCGCATGATGACCTCCCGGAGCGAATACCGGCTCATCCACCGCCAGGATAATGCGGATATCCGCCTGTCCGCCATCGGCCATGAAATCGGCCTTGTGTCCGACGGGCAGCACCGGGCGGTGCTGGATAAATATGCGGCGGTGGAGAGGGAGATCGAACGGCTGAAAAAAGTGCGTCTGTATGATCTTTTAAAGCGGCCGGAGAATAGCTATGATGCTCTGGCGGCCCAGGACCCCGACCGGCCGGAACTGCCCAGAGCCGTGCGGGATGAAGTGGAAATATCCATCAAATATGAGGGATATATCCGCCGGCAGATGAAAGAGATCGAAGCATTCAAAAAGCTGGAGGACTGCCGTATTCCGGCGGATATCGACTATGAGGCCGTGCCCGGCATCCGCACGGAGGCCCGGCAGAAGCTCAGCCATATCCGGCCGGAGAATTTCGGCCAGGCGGGGCGCATTTCCGGCGTTTCCCCGGCGGACCTGACGGCTTTAATGATCTGGACGGAGAAGAATCGATGAAGAAAGTGGTGCTGGGCCTGTCCGGCGGGGTGGACTCTGCCGTGGCGGCGGAGCTGCTGAAAGAAGAATATGAGCTTTTGGGCCTGTATCTGGACACCGGTGCCCCCGGAGGGGCGGAAGCGGCCCAAAAGGCGGCGGACTATGCCGGCATCCCCCTGATGGTATGGGACGCCCGGCAGGCTTTGGAAGAAAAGGTGTGTCAGCCCTTTGCCGCGGCCTATCGCCGGGGGGAGACCCCCAATCCCTGCGTGCTGTGCAACCCGGCGGTGAAGCTTGCCATGCTGGAGCAATATGCGGAAGACGCCGGGGCGGACTATATCGCCACCGGGCATTACGCCCTGCGCCGGGAAAACGGCATCTACCGGGGCCGGCCCGCCAACGACCAGAGCTATATGCTCTGCCGCATTACGCCGTCCCAGGCGAAAAAGCTTCTTTTGCCTCTGGGGCCTTATGAAAAAAGTGAAGTGCGGGCCCTGGCCGACGCGCGGGGCCTTCCCTCCAGCCGCAGCCCGGACAGCATGGAGATCTGCTTCATTCCCGATAACGACTATGCCGCATGGCTGGAGGCCCGGGGGGATGTGCCGCCGGCCGGGGAGTTTTTGTATCAGGGCAAATGCCTGGGCCGCCACGGGGGCGTCCACCGCTGCACCGTGGGCCAGCACCGGAACCTGGGCGTCAGCGCCGGGCATAAGGTCTATGTGGGCCGCATTGAGGCGGACAAAGCTTTGGTGCATCTGGTGGACGCGCCGGAGCTGATGAAAACAAAGGTTATCGTGAAAGACTGTTCCTGGCTGGATGGAGAAGTGCCCGGGGAATTTTCCGCGGGGGTGCGCATCCGCCACAGCCGTCTGGACCCCGCGCCCTGCGTGGTGCGGCTGAGGGAAAACGGCGGCGCGGAGATCCTCTGCGCCCAGCCCGTCCGGGCTCCGGCTCCCGGGCAAAGCGCCGCGCTATATGCCGAAGACGGCCGGCTTCTGGGCGGCGGTTTCATCACCGGGGCTGAATAAGACCGCATAAAGCCCCGGGATTTCGGCAGAATAGGCCATGCAAATACCGGAATACTCCGGCTTCTGACCTTTCTCGCTTGAAAGAGCTTTGGAAAATCCCGTATAACGATAAAAAACACCCGCCGCGGCTGAAGTGGTCAATAGTTAGTAGACAGAAAAAAGCAAATTACGGGAAGCCCTGTTC
>CAZSAX010000138.1:0-4285 GCA_964605075.1 uncultured Oscillospiraceae bacterium | reverse complement strand
TACCTTGTTTTTCACGATCTTGACCCGGGTGCGGTTGCCGATCATCTCGTCGCCCGCCTTCAGGGTCTCGGTGCGGCGCACGTCCAGACGCACGCTGGAATAGTATTTCAGCGCCCGGCCGCCGGGCGTGGTCTCGGGGTTGCCGAACATGATGCCGATCTTCTCGCGCAGCTGGTTGATAAACACCACGATGCAGCCGGTCTTGGACACGATGCCCGCCAGCTTCCGCAGCGCCTGGCTCATCAGCCGGGCCAGCACGCCCACCATGGCGTCGCCCATCTCGCCTTCCAGCTCGCTCCGGGGCAGAAGGGCCGCCACGGAGTCGATGACGATCACGTCAATGGCGCCGGAGCGCACCAGAGCCTCAGTGATCTGCAGAGCCTGCTCGGCGGTGTCCGGCTGGGAGAGCAGAAGGTTATCGATGTCCACGCCCAGCGCCCGGGCATAGGCCGGTTCCAGGGCGTGCTCCACGTCAATGTAAGCGGCTTCGCCGCCGTTTTTCTGGGCCGAGGCCACCAGGTGCAGGGCCAGGGTGGTCTTGCCGCTGGCTTCCGGGCCGTAGATCTCCACGATCCGGCCCCGGGGGACGCCGCCGATGCCCAGAGCCAGATCCAGACCCAGGGAGCCGGTGGGGATGGAGTCCACATTTACGGGGATGTCCTCGCCCAGACGCATGATGGCGCCTTTGCCGAAGTTCTTTTCGATCTGCGCCAGAGCGGTTTCCAGCGCCTTCTTTTTATCTTCCGCCACGCCCACGGTGGCGACGGGGGTCTTTTTGCTTGCCATAGTGCATTACCTCCAGATGACAGAGCCGGGGCCCTGAAAATATACGTTTTTAGAGTCGGCCGACCACGATGCGTTCGGTGCCGGCGGTGTCCTTGAGGGTCATGGTCCGGGTGAAGCCGGCCTCTTCCATCAGCGCCTGTACAGGCTGGGCCTGGCCTTCGCCCACTTCCAGCATCATGGTGCCCTCGGGGCGCAGAATGTTCTTCCACAGGCGGATGACCGGGCGGATGATGTCCAGCCCGTCCTCGCCGCCGTCCAGGGCGTGATAGGGCTCAAAGTCCTTCACAGAGCGGTCCAGGGTCTCGATCTCGGCGGTGGGGATGTAGGGGGCGTTGCAGACGATGAGGTCAAAATCCCCCAGAAGCAGGGGGGGCTTTTTGGTGGCGTCCGCCTCCACGCACATCACCCGGGGGCCCAGATTCAGCTCCATCATATTGCTCCGGCAGACGCTCAGGGCCTTGGGGTCTTTGTCCACCAGAATGACCCGGGCGGCGGGCATAGTCACGGCCAGAGAGCAGCCGATGCAGCCGCTGCCGCAGCAAAGGTCCAGGATGCGGGGGTGGCTGTTGCGGTTTTTGAAAAGCGCCACGGCGGCCTCCGCCATCACTTCGGTGTCGGAGCGGGGGATGAGCACATCCCGGGTCACCTTGATGGGGACGCCGAAAAATTCCCATGCGCCGGTGATGTAGGCCACAGGCTCGCCGGCCAGCCGCCGGGCCACGTATTCCTCCACCTTTTTGTCCAGCCCGTCGGCGGAATAAAGGGTCAGGTCCCGCATCAGGCTCTCCCGGGTCTTGCCGGCGGCCTGGCTCACGATGAGCCGGGCCTCCAGAGCATAGGCCTCAATGCCGGCCTCTTTCAGCGCCTTGCGGGCCTGAATATAGATTTCGTTGTAGGTTTTTGTCATAGTACGCGGCGGGCCGAGGCCCTCTTTCTGTCAGATTACCAGGCGTCGCTGCCTTTTTCGTCGGGGATGACCAGCTTCAGCGCGGTGATGGCCACCTCGATCATGCCGTCGTCCGGCTCGTTGGTGGTGATGCGCTGCATCTGGCGGCCGGGCCAGGAGAGGATGCGGGTGAGCGCGTTGTCGTGCCGGCCGATCCAGCGGTTGAGCTCGTAGGTGACGGACATGATCACCGGCAGGATGCAGAGCTTTACCAGCATCCGCAGCCAGGTGTTGGAGACGCGGATGAAGCACCAGACCAGAATGGAGATCAGGATGACCACAAACAGGAAGCTGGTGCCGCAGCGGGGGTGCAGCCGGCCTTCCGGGCGCACGTTTTCCACGGTGAGCTCCTTGCCGTGCTCATAGCAGAAGATGGTCTTGTGCTCCGCGCCGTGATAGGCAAACAGGCGCTTGATCTCGCCCATGCGGGAGCAGGCGAACAGATACACCAGGAATACTACGATCTTTACCACGCCCTCCAGGATGCTGCGCAGGACGTACTGATCCTCGCTCAGGCCCAGGAAGCCGACCAGCAGCGTGGGCAGGAACACGAACAGGCCCATGGCCAGCGCCACGCCCAGCACCATGGCCACGCCGATGATGAGCTTCTGGCCCTTTTCCGAGCCGAAGGTCTTTTCGATCCAGAGATCCAGCTTGTCGGGCTCGCCCTGGTATTCCTCCGGGGCCATTTCCGCGGAGTAGGTCAGGGCCTTCATGCCCTGGACCATGGAGTCGATGAAGTTGACCACGCCCCGGAGGAAGGGCCAGCCGAGAATGGGGTGTTTGTCCTTGGGAGCCTTGATGGGCTCCACTTTGGTGATGAGACCGTCGGTACCGCGGATGACGATGGATTGCTTGTCCACGCCCCGCATGAGGATGCCCTCAATGAGGGCCTGGCCGCCGATGGTGGTGCGGAAGCCGCAGCTTGCGGCATTTTTTTTCTTCATAAGGTCGCCTTTCTTGTCAGATGAGAAGTTCTTCTTCCTTGATGACCGGCAGCAGCACGGTGACCACCAGACCGCTGCGCTCATCTTTGCTGTTTTCGATTTCCAGCCGTCCGTTGTGGCGGGCGATGATCTCGTCACACACGGAAAGGCCGATGCCGCTGCCCCGTTCCTTGCCGCTGCCCTTGTAGAACTTGCGCTTGACGTGGGGCAGCTCGTTTTCCGGGATGCCGGGGCCGTAGTCCCGGAAGCGGATGACCACCCAGTTTTCCACAGCGCCGATGCTCACGGTGAATTTGCCGGCGCCGCGGCCATACTTGGCGGCGTTGTCCATGATGTTCAAAAAAACCTGCTTGAGCCGTTCCGGGTCCCCCAGGATCAGGGGGATCTCCCGCACCGGCGGGGTATATTCCACCAGAATGCCTTCCTGGCGCAGCAGCTCGCCGTAGGTGAAGATGGCGTCCTCCAGCTCCCCGGCCACGTCCAGCTTCTCCAGGTTAAGGTTGAAGCGGCCGTCCTGGATGCGGGTGAATTCCAGCAGTTCCTCCACCATTTTGGTCAGTCTTCCGGATTCCTTGCTGATGATGGCGATGCCCCGGCGGCTGTCGCCCCGGATGGCTTCGTCGTAAGCCAGAGTCTCCGACCAGCCGGTGATGGCGGTCAGGGGGGTGCGCAGCTCGTGGCTGACGGAGGAGATGAACTCGGTCTGCACCCGCTCGGTCTCGCCGATCTTGCGGCTCATTTCATTGATGGCGTCGATGAGGTCGCCGATCTCGTCGTCAAATTTTTTCTCCGCCTGGATGCCGTAGCTGCCGTCGGCAATGCGATGGGCCAGGCCCGTGAGCTCCACCAGGGGCTCGGAGACGGTGCGCAGGAAGTAAAGGCTGGAAATGACCACCGCGGCGATGATCAGAAGGCCTACCAGCGCGGCGATGAGCAGGGCGCTGTGAAACTGGCGGTCTACCCGGTCCAGCCGCTGCACAAAGCGCATGGCACCCACCACGGTGCCTTCGTCCGCCACCAGGGGGGTGGTCACGGAAAGGACCCGTTCCTCGCTCTGGCTCTCCCGGCCGGACCAGCTTTGAATGGTGTTTTCGGAAAGAGCCTGCTGGATGTCCGGGGTGTCTGCCGCCACGATGGGATCGCCGGCGGAGGAGATCTCCACCGCCGCCCGGGCGTTGATGAACTGAAGCTCCAGGACCTCCGCGTCGTCAAAGCTTTCGGTGTAGCGGTAGGCGGATTGATAATACTCGCCGTAGGTGAGGAAAAGATACTCGTTAAAGAAATCCGAGGTGGAGCGGGCCTTGGAGACCAGCGCGTTCTCGGCGTTGTTGTGGTAGTAGCTGTAGGCGCCCAGAGAAAACAGCAGAAGGAACATGAGCACGATCACGCAGGTGACGAGAATGCTTGAGCGCAGCCAGCGGCGGCGCAGATTTTGTTTTCTTTTCGGCTTCGTGTCCTTCACCTCCCGGGCGTGGATTTTATTTCATCTCAGAAGCCCCACTTGTAGCCGTAGCCCCAGACGGTGGTGATGTAAGTGGGGATGGTGCTGTTGTCCTCGATCTTGATGCGCAGACGGCGGATGTTCACGTCCACGATCTTCAGCTCG
>CAZSAX010000137.1:0-4310 GCA_964605075.1 uncultured Oscillospiraceae bacterium | reverse complement strand
TCAGGCGGCAGGCGCCGCACATGCCGGTGCCGTCCAGCATGATGGGGTTCATGGAAACGATGGTCTTGACGCCGTATTCCTTTGTGGCCTCGCAGACGCGCTGCATCATGCGGGTGGGGCCCACGCACATGATTTCGTCGTACTGGTTGCCTTCGTCCAGAAGCTGCTTCATCTTGTTGACGTTGAAGCCGGCCTCACCGTAGGAACCGTCGTCGGTGGTGATGTAGAGGTTGGTCACGCCGGCGCGCATTTCGTCCTCCAGGATCACAATGTCCTTGGAGCGGAATCCGGCAACCATGTCAACATGAATGCCGCGGTCATGCATGCCCTTGGCCACGGGATAAGCAATGGCGTTGCCGACGCCGCCGCCAACCACGCAGACGCGCTTAAGGCCGTCCATATGAGTGGGGCGGCCCAGAGGGCCGACAAAGTCAGCGATATAATCGCCGGCTTCCAGCAGATTGAGCATCTGGGTGGACTTGCCGACAGGCTGCACCATGATGGTGACAGTACCCTTTTCCCGGTCGTAACCGGCAATGGTAACAGGAACACGCTCACCGTATTCATCCAGACGGAAAATGATAAACTGGCCGGGCAGCGCCTTGCGGGCGACCAGCGGAGCCTCGATGACGAACTCAACGACCGTCTTCGCTTCGTTCAAAGGCCTCTTACTGACAATTTTGAACATATCTGTCCCCCTTAGTAATGTTGGGTATTTTCTCAATTCTTAATTATAACAAGAAAATCGCCGCTTGTGAAGCAAAGTCTTAAAAATAACAGTATTTTCAATGCATTGCGCACAGCGCTTCCGTGATCTGTTCAAATTTCATGCGCCGGGACGCTTTCACAAGAACACTGTCCCCTGCACAAATCAGCTTCGGCAGATTCTCCAGAAGCTGCGCCGTTTCGGCAAACCAGCAGCTTCCCGACCCGGCGCCTTCGGCCATGTTTTTGGAAAGCTCCCCGCAGGCAATGACCAGGGCGCCTTGCTCATGGGCATACGCACCCAGCTCCCGATGAAGCTCAGGTCCTTCCGGACCGAGCTCCAGCATATCGCCCAGAATACAGACGTGCCGCCCGGGAAGGTCTTTCATGGAAGCAATGGCCGAGCGGGCCGAGCTGGGATTGGAGTTGTAGCAATCGTCAATGATCGTTAACAGCTCCGTTTTTACAACGCGGTTTCTGTGGCCGACATTCTCAAAGCCTGCAATGCCGCGGATGATCTCCGCATCGGTCAGCCCGTAATGCAGTCCGACCGCAGCGCCCATCAGCGCCGCATAGACCATATGCTGGCCGTAGGAAGGTATAACGACCGGAATCCGACGCTCCTGATAAAGGATGTCGCAGGTCATGGAAAAATCTTCGGTGTGACGGATGTTCTCCGCCCGGATGTCACAGTTATTCCCCAGGCCGAAGCGCAGTGTCTGCCGGCCGAAGTCCGCCCTGGACAGCAGCGCATCATCCCCGTTGCAGATCACCAGAGCATCGGGTTTCATTCCTTGAAGAATTTCGGATTTAGCCCGCAATACCCCTTCCCTGCTTTTCAGAAATTCAAGATGTGAGTCGCCGATGAGCGTAAAAACAGCCACCTCGGGCTGCACCATATGGGTCAGACGGGTCATCTCGCCGAATTCGGAGATCCCCATTTCAACCACCGCTGCTTCATGCTCCGCCAGAAGGCGGAACAGGGTGATGGGAACGCCAAGCTGACCATTGAAATTCTTGTCGGTCTTCAGGGTGTTCCAGCGCTGGGACAGAACTGCGGAAATCATTTCCTTGGCCGTAGTCTTGCCGACGCTGCCTGTGATCCCCACAAAAGGGATATCAAACTGCCGGCGGTAATATGCCGCCGTCTGCCGCAGTGCTTCCTCCGTAGAATTCACACAGATCTGAGGCAGGGAACATTCGGGAACATGGCGCTCCACAATGGCGCAGACCGCGCCCTTTTCCATAGCGGAGGGAAGAAAATCATGTCCGTCCACCCGTTCGCCGACGATGGCTGCAAACACAGCCCCCTCCGCGACCTCGCGGCTGTCGGTGGTGATGGCACAAATCTCCCGCTCCGGCAAAATTCCCTTTACCGCACCGCCGATAACTTCTGCCAGCTTTTCCGGCGTCAGATTCTTCATTTGTATTTCTCCAGCGAAACTTCTATGATTTTTTCGCAAAGCTCTCCGTAGCTCATGCCCATCTCAGCTCCCATCTGCGGGATCAGGCTGGTAGGCGTCATCCCTGGCAGCGTGTTGGCTTCCAGACAGTAAAGATCCCCGTCCGGCTCAAGAATAAAGTCAACGCGGCAGTATGCATCGATCTTCAGGGCACGGGCCACCTGCTCGGCCAGCGTCTGCACTTCGTAAGTGGCTTCATCGCTGATGGGTGCCGGGCAAAGCTCGGTGGTGAAGCCGGGCTGATATTTGTTCTTGTAATCGTAAAAACCGTCTTTCGGGATGATCTCGATAACAGGCATCGCCTTGCCGTCCATCACGCCGACCGTGAGTTCCCGGCCGGTGATGAATCGCTCGGCAATCACGCTGTCCTCATAGCGGAAAGCAAGCTCCAGCGCCGATGCATACTGCTCCGGTGTCTGCACGATCGTCGTGCCCACACTGCTGCCGCCGGAACAGGGCTTAACAACGCAGGGAAAGCCAACATCATCGTGGATCTCTCCCTTTTTCAGCGTCGTTCCGGGTGGAACAGGAATTCCGGCTTCCCGCATCAGTGTCTTGGAAATGCTCTTGTTCATAGCCATGGCACTGCCCAGATAACCGGAACCGGTGTATTTCACACCGTACATATCCAGCAGGGCCTGAAGCTTTCCGTTCTCCCCTTCTTCGCCATGAAGGGCAAGGAACGCGATATCTGCCGCCTGGCAAATCTCAAGAACAAAAGGTCCTACCATCACACCATCCGGACGCAAAGCGCGCAGAGCATTCAGATCCGGTTCTTTCTCCTCCACCAGAAACTGCTCCAGACCTTCTTCACTGGTGAAGAGAGATTCTATATTCTCAAAAGGCTCCGTGTATCCAAGAAAAAGGTCAACGACTGCAACCTCGTGGCCGCGGCTCCGCAGGGCTTTGGCAATGCCGGTACCGCTGGACACCGACACATTACGCTCATTGGAAAGTCCGCCGCAGACAACTGCTATCTTCACAAAAAATCACCTCTTAGAATTTAAGTCAATCAAGATGTAGTATATCATACCACAACAACAATGGCAATAATGGCAAATATATTGTTATTTTAGAAAATCTATGTTAAAATACATTTTCTAGTAAGACGGAAAGGAATAATCCGATGACATACATCGTTCTTGACCTGGAGTGGAACCAGGCCATGAGTTCAAAATCCTCGGTGTTTAATCACCTCCCCATCCATCTGCGCGGAGAAATCATTCAAATCGGCGCTGTGAAGCTGGATGAAAATATGTGCCCCTGCGACGAGTTTCAGGCCGATGTCAAGCCTGTCTGGTTCCGCAAAATGCACTACAAAGTAAAAAAGCTCACCGGTTTTGACAATGAGCGCCTGGACCACGGCATGCCTTTCCCGGAAGCCATGGAAAAGTTCTGGCAATGGGCCGGTCCGGACTGCACCTACATGACCTGGGGTTATGATGACCACGGGATCATGGAGCAAAACCTGATCATTCACGACATGGAGATCGACTGGATGGGCAACTGGATCAACCTCCAGCTGATCTATAACCAGCAGACTGACGGTGACCGCAACCAGAAATCCCTGGAAACGGCCATGGAGCATTTTGGTATTGTGCAGACCCGTGTAGCCCATGACGCGCTGGGCGATGCCTACAACACCGGTCTTGTCTGCTCCAAATTGGACATACTCGAAGGAGTTGCTCACTACGAAGAGCTCACCCGGCAGCTCAGCCGCAAGGTCAAGGTGAAGAACCCCAACGACAACAGCCCGGACCCCATCGAACACATCGTTACAAACAGCTATAACACAAAAGATGAACTTTGGAACAGCCCCGAGCTCGGCCGTCTCTGCTGTCCTGACTGTTCCGAAGCCATGGAGGCTGCCCGGTGGGTCAACCAGGGGGATCGTCGCTACATGACCCTGGCAAACTGCCCGGAGCACGGTGCGTTCCTGATTCGCGCCCGCATCCGCCATGAGGAAAACGATACCTGGCACGCCAACCGCCTGATTTACCGCGCCGATGAGGCCATGCAGGCAAATTTCAAAGCCAAACAGAAGAATCCCCGTCGTCGCCGGCGGAAAAAGAAGACCGAAGTTTAAAAGAAAGGGGCTGTAAAAAAACAGCCTTAGAAAAAAACAGAGGTCACACACCTATG
>CAZSAX010000136.1:0-4330 GCA_964605075.1 uncultured Oscillospiraceae bacterium | reverse complement strand
ACCGAACGCTCTCCCAGCTGAGCTACGCCCCCACATCTGTCATTTTCAATTGATCAAGGCGTATCCCGAACGGATGCCCATTTGGTATATGCCCCGGTTTTTACCCTCGGGCATATCTGTGGCCCATTCGTGCTCCCAGCTGAGCTACGCCCCCACATCTGTCCTTTTCAATTGTCCAAGGCGTATCCCGAACGGATGCCCATTTGGTATATGCCCCGGTTTTTACCCTTGGGCATATCCGTGGCCCATTCGTGCTCCCAGCTGAGCTACGCCCCCACAGTGCTAAAGTATTATAGCACATTTTCCGCTTTTGTAAAGAGTTAATTTTGATTTAACTGCATTTACTATTGATAATTCCCGCCGAATTGTGTATAATCCCTTTTGAAGCTGTACTAGTCGGGGAGCCAGCGGTGCCCTTTGCCCGCAATCCGCTACAGCGGGGATGAATTCCCGCCCCCGGGTACACGATGTGTTGTCTGACCGCAGTAAGTGGCGATGAGGGTCCGGTCTTTCGCAACAGGAACCTGTGAACCATGTCAGGCGGGGAACCGAGCAGCATTAAGCGGAACCTCCTGTGTGACGCAAGGCAGCCGGGTCTGAGCTAACTGCCGCGGTAACGGATGGATCGTGTATTCAAAGGCGGGTGTACAGCTTCTTTTTTATTTGCGACGGGCGAAGTGAATTCGCCCTGCAAGAATCCTCGGGGCAAAGCCCCTTGCGGATTACGCCCGGCCCCGCCGGGCGGCTCGCCCTGCCCGGGCTTCGCGGATATCCTTTTAAACCTTTACCTGCGGCGGGCGAAGTGAATTCGCCCTGCAAGAATCCTCGGGGCAAAGCCCCATACCCCCGTCAACAAAATGCCCCGGAGGCATCTTTATGTATCAAGCTCTTTACCGCAAATGGCGGCCCCGCAGCTTTGACGATGTTGTGGGCCAGCAGCACATCACCGGCACCCTGAAAAAACAGGTGGAGACCGGCCGGCTTTCCCATGCCTATCTTTTCGTGGGCACCCGGGGCACCGGCAAAACCACCTGCGCCAAGATCCTGGCCCGGGCCGTGAACTGTGAACATCCCGTCAACGGCAATCCCTGCAACGAGTGTCCCTCCTGCCGGGGCATCGAGTCCGGCGGCATCATGGACGTGGTGGAGCTGGACGCCGCCTCCAACAACGGCGTGGATAACGTCCGCGCCCTGCGGGACGAAGCCATCTTCTCCCCCGCCAGCGTGAAAAAGCGCGTGTACATCATCGACGAAGTCCACATGCTCTCCTCCGCCGCCTTCAACGCCCTGCTGAAGATCCTGGAGGAACCCCCGGAACATCTGATGTTCATCCTCTGCACCACCGAACTGCGGAAGGTGCTGCCCACCATCGTCTCCCGCTGCCAGCGCCACAGCTTCAAGCGCCTGAGCGCCGCGGACATCGCCGGCCGGCTCCTGTATGTGGCCGGGCAGGAAAACATGCAGCTGGACGAAGACGCCGCCGACCTGCTGGGCCGGCTGGCCGACGGCGGTCTGCGGGACGGGCTGAGCCTGCTGGATCAGTGCTCTGCCGCGGAACACATCAACACGGAGGCCGTGCTTTCCTCCATGGGGCTGGCCGGCAGCCGCAAGACCGCGGAGCTGCTGGACGCCGTTTGCGCCCGGGATACGGAAAAAGCCCTGGCTCTGTTTGATGAGCTGTGGAAGGCCGGCAAGGACCCGGCCAGCATTCTGGACGAGTTGGGCAGTCTGATGCGGGATGTTCTGCTCACCCGGGTGGCCCCCCGGGGCTGTGAAAGCCTCATCTCCGGGGCCTGGGTCCTAAAGACCCTGCAGTATTTTTCCAAAAAAATCAGCGGTGCCGAGCTGCTTGCCGGCCTCACCGCCATCGAAAACGCCGCCACCGCCGGCGCCAGCCCCCGACGGGCCGCAGAGCTTTGTCTGGTGAGCCTGTGCGTGCCGGATGCGGGCGAGTCCCTCCCCGCCCTCCGGGCCCGGGTGGCAAGGCTGGAACGGGCCATGGAAAACGGCATCCCCGCCGCAGCAGCCGCCCCCGCAGCCAAAACGGCCCCGATCCCGGCGCCGCCCCCCGCTCCCGCCGAGGACGAGCCCCCCTTCTATGACGACGCGGACGCCCCTCCGCCCCCGGAGGAAGAGCCTTTCTTCGCGCCTCCGGAGCCCCCGGCTCCCGCGCCGGCACCGAAAGCGCCCCCCGCGCCCAAGGCGGAACCAAAGCCGGAACCCAAACCGGAGCCCCGCCCCGTTGCAGCCCCCGCCGCGCCGGTGGATGACGGTCCCTTCTGGGAAAGTCTGCTTTCCCGGCTGCAGGGCAAGCTGGAGATGTATATCCACTCCATGCTCATCCCCAGCGCCCAGACCGTGGGCGAGCTGGCCGGCGACACGCTGACCATCCATGTAGACAACCCCTTCGCCAAGATGACACTGGAGGACAGCGCCGTGCGCATCAAGATCCAGCAGGAAGCCAGCGCGCTGGCCGGCTGTCCCGTCACCGTGAAGATCACAGAGCAGCCCGCCCCCACGCTGCAGCCCAACATGGAAAAGCTGGACTCTCTGAGCAAATTCGCAAACTTCAAATTTGAATAACATCCACAGGAGGAATTACATAATGGCAAAAGGTTATCGCGGCGGCTACGGCGGCGGCATGAATCAGGCCGCCATGATGAAGCAGGCCCAGAAAATGCAGCAGGATCTGCTGAAGATGCAGGAAGAAATGGAGACCCAGACCTACACCGCAGCGGCCGGCGGCGGCGTGGTGAAGGCCACCGTGGACGGCAAGCACAAGCTCACCGAGCTTGTCATCGACCCCGAGGCTGTGGATCCCGACGACGTGGAGATGCTTCAGGACATGGTCATCGCCGCCGTCAATGAGGCCATGCGCCTGGCGGACGAGGCTTCGGCCCAGTCCATGAGCCGTCTCACCGGCGGCCTGAACCTGGGCGGCTTCGGCTTCTGATAAACAAATGGACAATAGCGAATCCCCCGGCGTTTTGAACGCCGGGGGATTCGTCATTTTTTCATTCCACCAGCACGCAGCCGGTATAGGTTATACTTTTCTTTCCGTAATAATAGTTCAGGCCGGAATCTTTGCACACCTGGCTCACCAGCAGCCCGCATGCCTCCATGGAGGGCATGGCTTTTTCCGGAAAACGGCAGGGCTCCTCCGGACAGGTGCATACCGGGCAGAGGGAGCAGGTGCCCGCTCCCATGGGCAGAAAGCGGACGCCCCGCGAGCGCAAAGTCTCTGCCAGGCGGAGAAAGCGCCGTTTATGTTCCCTTTCCGTTTCGGCCATGGCCTCAAAATCAAACTCATCTTCCAGAAGCCCCGTGGACTGCACAAGAACACCCCGGCCAAAGCCCTGCACCCGTGCGGCCATTTCCTCCAGCGAGCCGCAATGGGGCGGGCAGCACCAGTTCCGTCCGTAGCTCCGGCATTTGTCTGCCGCGCACATATCCCGCACCTCGGGCATAAAGCGCAGCGCGGCCACATTCAGCTCTCCCCCATGGGAAAAGCCGATCTCTTCCGCCAGGGCCAGCAATTCCTGCATTTCCATGTTTCCACCTCCGAAAAGGACTTCCGTTCCCACTATACGGCAGCGAGAACAAAACATCAAGCCGCAGCCCGTTTTTCTCTTGACAAGCGCCAAAATTGTGATATCATTTTGATATCACAAAGATTTCAATGGAGGTTGTGTTATGAAACAGACCGAAGAAAAGATTTTGTCCGGAAAGAAAAACGGCATGATGGTGCTGATCCTCAGCATCGCCCTGTATATCGCCGCCACGGCGCTCTGCATCGTCAGCGGCATACGGATGGAAAACGGCGCCCCCGGCGCAGTGGTGGGACTTGTTATCAGCATCGTTTACCTCTGCATCGGCTGGCTGCTCTGGCCGGGCCTGCGGGTCCTCAAGCCCCAGGAGGCACTGGTGCTGACCCTGTTCGGCAAGTACATCGGCACCCTCAAGGGCGAGGGCTTCTACTTCGTCAACCCCTTCTGCACCGCTGTGAACCCCGCCGCGGGCACCAGCCCCTCCACCGGCTCCACCGGCGCCTCCGCCAAGGGCGTGACGCTGAACCTGGGCGGCCCCAGCCTGGATGCCGCCGGTTCCCAGGCCGCGGCCAACAAGAAGCTGTCCCTGAAGGTCATGACCCTGGACAACAACAAGCAGAAAATCAACGACTGTCTGGGCAACCCCGTGGAGATCGGCATCGTTGTCATCTGGCGCATCGTAAATACCGCCAAAGCCGTGTTCAACGTGGATAACTACATGGAATATCTCTCCATCCAGACCGACAGCGCCCTGCGGAACATCGTGCGCATCTATCCCTATG
>CAZSAX010000135.1:1552-4420 GCA_964605075.1 uncultured Oscillospiraceae bacterium | reverse complement strand
CCTCAATGGACTGGGAGCCGTAAATGAAGGACAGGCCGCCCTCCTTGGCCAGAGCCACAGCCAGAGTGTCGTTGGAGACAGACTGCATAATGGCAGAGACCATGGGGATGTTCAGGCTGATGGGGCAGGCTTCCTCACCCTTGCGGTACTTGACCAGAGGGGTACGGAGGGAGACGTTGTTGGGGATGCAGTCCTCGGAGGTGTAGCCGGGGACCAACAGGTACTCACTAAAAGTGCGAGAGGGTTCGGAATAGTAGTAAGCCATGTCA
Organism: uncultured Oscillospiraceae bacterium; assembly: GCA_964605075.1. Taxonomy (GTDB): domain Bacteria; phylum Bacillota; class Clostridia; order Oscillospirales; family Oscillospiraceae; genus CAJOIG01. The sequence goes on along the minus strand of CAZSAX010000135.1, from coordinate 4,151 downwards.
TTTCGTCCTTTCTCACTTAAAATATTTGACCGCAGAGCGGAACAGATTCATTTCGTACTTGCCGGGGACATTGCGGTAGAGGTGATCGCCCACACGCTCGGAGTGGCCCATCTTACCCAGAACACGACCGTCGGGGGAGGTGATGCCCTCAATGGCGCAGACAGAACCGTTGGGATTGAATTCGGTGTCCATGGAGGGAGTGCCGGAGAGATCCACATACTGAGTGGCGATCTGACCGTTGGCAGCCAACTGCTTTACCAGCTCCTCAGAGGCAAGGAAGCGGCCCTCACCGTGGGAGATGGGCACACTGTAAATATCGCCCACCCTGGTTTTTGCAAGCCAGGGAGACTTATTGGACGCCACCCGCACCCGCACGATCTTGGACTGGTGCCGGGCAATGGTATTGAAGCTCAGGGTGGGGCAGTTTTCGTCGGTGTCCATGATCTTGCCGTAAGGCACAAGGCCCAGCTTGATAAGGGCCTGGAAGCCGTTGCAGATGCCGCACATAAGGCCATCCCGCTTTTCCAGCAGCTCACTCACCTGCTCCTTCACCGCGGCATTGCGGAAGAAAGCAGTGATGAACTTGCCGGAGCCATCGGGCTCGTCGCCGCCGGAGAAGCCGCCGGGCACAAAAACCATCTGGGCCGTATTGAGCTCCCGGGCAAACTCTTCCACGCTGCGGGCAATGGCATCCGATGTCAGGTTGCGGATGACCATGATCTTGGCCTCGGCGCCCGCATCCCGGACTGCCTTGGCGCTGTCATACTCGCAGTTGGTGCCGGGGAACACGGGGATAAGCACCTTGGGCCTGGCCACCTTCACCACCGGAGCCACACGGGCCGTTTCCGGCGTGCTGAAGGTCTCCATGGCCGCACCCTCGCTGGGGATGTTGCAGGGGTACACCGACTCCAGCTTGTCCTCATAATGCCGTTCCAGGGCCGCCATGGCCACTGTGGCGCCGGGGGCATTGATGGCGCTCTTGTCGGTGATAACACCAACGAGCTTACCCTCCACATCTTCGGTCACTTCCAGCAGGAAGGCGCCGTAGTTATAGCCAAAGATATCTTCCAGGCTCATGCCTTCGTCATAATCGAAGCCAAAGCCATTGCCGAAGCACATCTTCATCACAGCTTCCGCCACGCCGCCTATGCCGGGGGTGTAAGCCGCCACCGCCTTGCCGGCGGCAAGCAGCTCGTTGACCCGGGCAAAGACCGCCATCTGAGATTCCGCCTTGGGCAGACCGTTTTCATCGTAATCAGGTGCGATCAGAACCACCTTATGACCGGAAGCCTTGAAGTCATTGGAAACGATATTCTTTACCTTCTCACAGGTCACCGCAAAGGAGACCAGCGTAGGGGGCACATCCATGGTTTCAAAGGAGCCGCTCATGGAGTCCTTGCCGCCGATGGAGCCGATGCCCAGCTCCATCTGGGCCTTGAGGGCGCCCAGCAGCGCCGCCGTGGGCTTGCCCCAGCGCTTGGCGTCCCTGCCCAGACGCTCAAAGTATTCCTGGAAGGTCAGATAAACCTCCTCAAACCTGGCGCCGGTGGCGATCAGCTTGCTCACGCTCTCCACCACCGCCAGATAAGCGCCGTGGTAGGGGCTCTTTTCCATGATGAAGGGGTTGTAGCCCCAGGACATCAGGGAGCAGTCATCCGTGTGCTTCTCTTCCACAGAAATCTTCTGCACCATAGCCTGAATGGGGGTGCGCTGCTTTTTGCCGCCGAAGGGCATGAGCACCGTGCCCGCGCCGATGGTGGAGTCAAAGCGCTCGGAAAGGCCCCGCTTGGAGCAGATGTTCAGATCCTCCGCCAGGGCCAGATAGCCCTCCACAAAGTTATCGGGCAGAGCCTTTTTAAAGTTTTCGGCCTTGGAAACGCTCACTTCGATATGCTTTTCCGCGCCGTTTGTGTTGAGGAAATCCCGGCTGATGTCCACGATGGTCTCGCCCCGCCAGTGCATGACCAGGCGGTTGGTATCCGTCACCTTGGCCAGCACCGTAGCCTCCAGGTTTTCCGCTGCCGCAATGGCCAGGAATCGGTCAATATTTTCCGCCTCAATGACCACAGCCATGCGTTCCTGGGACTCGCTGATGGCAAGCTCGGTGCCGTCCAGGCCCTCATACTTTTTGGGCACGGCGTCCAGGTCAATGTCCAGACCATCCGCAAGTTCCCCCACCGCCACAGATACGCCGCCGGCGCCGAAGTCGTTGCAGCGCTTGATCATACGGCAGATCTCCGCATTGCGGAACAGACGCTGCAGCTTGCGCTCCTCCGGCGCATTGCCCTTCTGGACCTCCGCGCCGCAGCTCTCCAGCGACTCCACGGTGTGGCTCTTGGAGGAGCCGGTGGCGCCGCCGCAGCCGTCCCGGCCGGTGCGGCCGCCCAAAAGGATGACCACATCCCCATCTTCGGGACGCTCCCGGCGCACATTGGCCGCAGGGGTCGCCGCGATGACCGCACCGATCTCCATGCGTTTGGCCGCATAGCCCGGGTGATAGATCTCGTCCACCATGCCGGTGGCCAGGCCGATCTGATTGCCGTAGGAGGAATAGCCGGCCGCCGCCGTGGTCACGATGGTGCGCTGGGGCAGCTTGCCG
>CAZSAX010000135.1:0-1542 GCA_964605075.1 uncultured Oscillospiraceae bacterium | reverse complement strand
GGGCATGGTCTCGCTCACCGGCTTCAGAGGATCCGCCGCGCCGGTGAGGCGCATGGCAGCATAGACATAGGATCGGCCGGACAGGGGGTCACGGATGGCGCCGCCGATGCAGGTAGCCGCCCCGCCGAAGGGCTCGATCTCCGTGGGATGATTATGGGTCTCATTCTTGAACAGCAGCAGCCAGGGCTCCGTCACGCCGTCCACGTCCACATCGATCTTCACCGTGCAGGCGTTGATTTCCTCGGACTCATCCAGCTTATCCAGCTTTCCATCCTTTTTCAGCTGCTTTACCGCCAGGGTGGCAATGTCCATGAGGTTGATGGGCTTGGTGCGGCCCAGAGCCTCACGGGTAGCCAGATATTCCTGATAAGCCTTTTCGATCAGCTCATCCTCAAAACGGACGCTGTCGATGGTAGTCATAAAGGTGGTGTGACGGCAGTGATCGGACCAGTAGGTGTCGATCATGCGGATCTCGGTGATGCTGGGCGCCCGGCCTTCGCTGCGGAAATATTTCTGGCAGAAGAGGATATCGTCGATATCCATGGCAAGGCCCCGCTCCTTGATGAACGCAGCCAGCCCATCCCGGTCAAGCTCTGTGAAGCCCTCCAGGATCTCCACATTGGCCGGAGTCTCATAAGCCATCTGCAGGGTCTCGGGCTTCTCTAGGGCCGCCTCACGGGCCTCCACGGGATTAATGACATACTTCTTGATCTCTTCCAGCTCCTGGGCACTGAGGTTGCCATAGAGCAGATAGACCTTCGCCGTGCGAACCTCCGGACGCTCCTTCTGAGAGATGATCTGGATGCACTGGGCCGCGGAATCCGCCCGCTGGTCAAACTGGCCGGGCAGATACTCCACCGCAAACACCGTGGCGCCCTGCGTATCCAGTTCATCGTAAACATCATCCAGCTGAGGCTCGGAGAACACGGCGCCTTTGGCATAATCAAACAGCGAGGGGTCAATGTTCTCTACGTCGTAGCGGTTGAACAGGCGCAGCAGCTCCAGGCTTTTTATCCCCAGCAGGCCGCGAATGTCGTTATAAAGGCTCTTGGCCTCGTTGGCCAGGCCTTTTTTCTTTTCCACATAAATGCGGTATACCATCTCAGCCTTCCTCCTTCATGGCCAGCATGGCCCGTGCGCCAATATCCTTACGATAGTAGGCATTTTCAAAATGTACGCTCTGCACACGGCGATAAGCTTCTTCTATGGCATCCGGCAGCGTATCCTTCACCGCCGTCACGCCGATGACCCGGCCGCCGGAGGTGAGAAGTTTTCCATCCGAAAGCTTTGCCCCGGCCACATAGGCGCCGGCGGCAGCCTCTTCGCCGATGGTCATTTCAAAGCCCGTCTGATACTTCTGAGGATAACCCTCGGAAGCCATCACCACGCAGCAGGCAGCGCCGCTGCCAAAGCGGACCTCTGTCTCAGCCAGGCTGCCGTTGGTGGTGGCCTGCATGACCGTCAGCAGATCACTTTCCAGCAGCGGCAGAACCACCTGAGTCTCCGGATCGCCGAAGCGGCAGTTGTATTCAATGACCTTGG
>CAZSAX010000134.1:0-4493 GCA_964605075.1 uncultured Oscillospiraceae bacterium | reverse complement strand
CCTTGCCGGGCTTAACATGCTGGAACTCCACGACCTGCATGACCTTGCCGTCCATTTCAAAGGTAACGCCATTGCGGAAATCGCCTGCAACGATAGGCATAGTATATCCTTCCTTTCGATGTATGAATCACATAAGTATATATTGACAATGTATTTTACACTAATTCCCTCGGATTGGCAAGCTTTTTGTACCTTACAGCACGATCAGCTCCTTGGAGGCCCTGGTAATGTTGACGCAGCCGTCGCCGTGGAGCCACAGCACATCCTCAATGCGGACGCCGAAGCGGCCGGGCAGATAGATGCCGGGCTCGGCGGAGATCACCGCGCCTTCGGGCATGGGCTTGTCGTTGGAGGGGGCGGCATTGGGCGCCTCGTGGATCTCCAGGCCCAGGCTGTGGCCGAAGGAATGGCCGAAACAGGCGCCGTAGCCGGCATCCTCAATGACCTTCCGGGCCGCCATGTCGATGTCCCGGCCGCTCACGCCGGGCTTCGCCGCGGCAATGCCCGCCATCTGGGCGGCATAGACGGTATCGTAGACCTTTTTCATCTCCTCTGTCACGCGGCCCACCGCCACGGTGCGGGTCATGTCGGAGCAGTAGCCGTTTTTCATGGTGCCGAAGTCCATGGTGATGAAATCACCCATCTGAATAACTTCATCCCCGGGCACGCCGTGGGGCATGCTGGTCTTGCGGCCGGTGACCACAATGGGATCAAAGGAATTGGCCTCACCGCCGAACTTGTACAGCCGGTACACCAGCTCCGCCGCCAGCTCTTTTTCCGTCATCCCCGGACGGATCACGCCCAGCAGCTCGTCAAAGGCCTTTTCCGCGATGCGCTGGGCCACGATGAGGCTCTCCAGCTCCTCCTCGCTCTTCCGGGGCCGCAGTCCGGCCAGGATGGCCGCCGCCTTTTCCAGCTTCAGCCCCAGATCGGCCTCCATCTTCTCCCAGGCCGCCAGGCTCATCCGATCCTCTTCCGCCCCCACCTTCCGCAAGTCATTTTCCGCAAAAATATGGGCCGCCAGCGCTTTGAAGGGGGTGCCGGAGCTGGCCGAGAGGATCTCCATATCCTTCACCGCCTCGCCGGCCGCCTCCGCATAGCGGCTGTCGGTGATGAGCCAGGCCTTGTTTTTGCCGATGACGGCGGCGCCGTCGTCGATGTGGAAGCCGCAGGCATAGCGGATGCTCACCGGATGGGTAACAAGCAGCGCGTCCAGTTCGCCCAGATGCTGCTGAATTTTCTGAATGTTCGACATATTGATTTCCTCACTCCACAATGTTGATGTTGTCTGTATTCCAGGGTCCGGTGTAGTCGATGCCCTCATACACGGCCTCCTGGCCGTCCATGCGGATAAACACCGAGCGGATATCCTCCAGGGAGCAGAGACTGGCCGCCAGACTTCCCACCGCGGCCGCCCGCTCCTGCACCGTCAGGGCAGCAAAAAAGCTCTCGGCCAGATCCACCGTGCAGCTGTAGCCGTGGACCTCCACCGACAGGATCCCTTCCGGGCCCAGGACCGAGGGATAGCCCGGCTCCTTCGTCTGGGTCAGCGCCGCCAGCAACGCCTCCTCCGGGCTGTCATAGCCCGCCGTCTCCACCACGCAGGGCATGGCCGCCAGCGCCGTCAGGCCCGGCAGGGGACGGTAGAGGACCGCATCGATCTCCCCCTTCACCGCGCTGGCCGGCCCCACCGCGCCTTTCCAGCTTTCCAGCGGTTCCTCCAGCGAGCGGAAAACATAGGTCTGCACCGGCGCACCCTCGCAAAGGATGCGCACACTTTTGACATTGGAAAGGGCACCCAGGGAATTGACGATGGAATAGATGGCCAGCCGCTCACCCAGCGCGGTCTGGGGCCGGCCCAGGAGAAATTCCTCGCTGAGATCCACGGTGCATACGCCGCCTTCGGTGCGGCAGGACAGAAGGGCCGTGCCCGCCGGAATGGCGGAGCCCAGGCTGGGATCGTTGGGCCCGCGCAGCAGTTCTTCCATCACATAGCGCTCCAGCGAGCTGTTTTCATCCAAAGACAGGCTGTGGGATTCGCTGACAAGATAGCGTCCCTCCGCGTCCGGGAAATACAGGCTCAGCCGCCGGGTATAGGGATCGGCCTCCGTGTCCTGCAAAAGCGCATCCTCCGGCACAAGCCCCTGGAACAGGGTCTCGCCGCCGCACAGAAGGCTCACGGCCTCTACCTCTTCCAGCCCGCACAAGGTCAGCGCCGCGGCAAAGGCCGCTGCCGTCTTTTCCATTTCCGAAAGCCCGTCAAAGCTCTCCGACATGGTCAGCACCGCCACGCCGCCTTCCAGGCTCCAGCTTTCCACGCTCACCCCTGCCGGCAGCGCCGTTTCCAGCTCGGCGGTGCCGCTGGCTGCGGCAAACAGCTCCAGCGCCCGGGCGATCTCCGCCCGCTCGCCGTCCCGCAGGAGGCAGGCCTCCGCCCGGAGCAGGGCGCCGCCCTCGCTGCCGGTGAAAAGGCGATAAATGTTAATCGTGTTCGTATCCTCCGCCTCCCGGCCCGGCAAAAGCGCCAGAAGACTCTCGCAGCCGGCCATAAGACACAGGCAGAGACACAGAAACAGCAGAAAACAGCGTTTCATCGGCCCGCCTCCTTCCCGCGGTACAGGGGGAAGCACACCAGGAAACGGGTGCCGTTGGGCACCCGGCGCATGACCTCCACCGTGCCGCCGTTGGCCTGCACCGCATCGTGCACGATGGCCAGGCCCAGACCGCTGCCGCCGGAGGCCCGGGACCGGGCCTTGTCCACCCGGTAGAAGCGCTCAAACACGGACTGCAGATCCTGCTCGGGGATGCCGATGCCGGTGTCGTCCACCGTCAGGCGCACCTGTCCGGCTTCCTGGGCCAGGCGCAGAAACACCGAGCCGCCGGAAATGTTGTATTTGATGCCGTTTTCCACCAGGTTGAAAATGATCTGATACAGGTCGTCCGCCGAGGCCAGCACCACGCAGCCCTCTTCCACATCCGTTTCGATGCTCACATTCTGGCTGGCCGCCAGCGGCTCCAGCAGATGCAGGGTCCGCCGCACCACCGCCTGCATATCCACCGGCTCCCGCTTGGTCACAGTGACGCCGGAATCCAGCTTGGTCAGGCTCATCAGCTTTTCCGTGGTGCGCTGCAGGCGTTCGGCCTCGCTGCCGATATCGGAAGCAAACTCCCGCATGGTGGCGCTGTCCATACGGTCGGACTGGCTGATGCTGTCCGACAGCAGCCGGATGGCCGCCAGGGGCGTGCGCAGCTCATGGGATGCGTCCGACACAAAGCGGCGGCGGGCTTCCTCCGTGGACTCCAGACGGCCGGTGAGGATGTTGAATTCCTGGGAAAGCTCGGACAGCTCGTCCGTGCCCCGGATCTTGATGCGGTAAGCATAGTCTCCGCTGCGCACCACCCGCAGGCCCGCCGACAGGTTTTTGATACGCCGGGTGAGGGTGGTGGCCAGGAAAATGACCACCAGAAGGCCGGCGCCGCCGGTGACCAGGGAGATGTTTCGCAGATTTCGCTGCAGGCCGATGATATAGTCGCCCTGCTCCGCGTCATATTCATATAAGTATACCGCGCCCATCACCGACCCGTTGGGGGACAGCACCGGCATGGCCGCCCGGCTGAGGAAAACCCCGGCGGTATAGGCATAGTTGGACACGGAATGGCCCTGCAGAGCATCGCTGATCTCCCGGAAAAGGGCATAGCAGCCCACAGCGCTCTCTCCTTCGGCGCTGTCATACAGGATCAGCCCGCTCTCGTCCGCCACAAGAATGCGGCTCAGGGGCATCACATCGATCAGCTCCATGACCTGCTCCACGCCGTCGGCGGTGAGGACCTCCAGCGCCGACAGGGAGCTGGACATCACCGCCGCCTGGGACTGCAGGGTGCTGCGCTTGGAGCGAAGCACCAGATCCCGGCTCATCAGGATGGGGTAAGTGTTCAGCACCGCCAGCAGCACCACGATCAGCAGGGCAAAGCTGGCGATCATCCGGGCCCGGAAGCTGCGATTGTTTCGCTTTTTCGTCTTAGTCCTTGAAATAGTAACCCACGCCCCACTTCGTGATGATGCATTCCGGCTCTGCCGGGTTGCGCTCCAGCTTTTCTCTCAGGCGGCGGATGTGCACGTCCACGGTGCGGATATCGCCCTGATATTCATAGCCCCAGACGATGTCCAGCAGGTTTTCCCGGGAATAGACCTTGCCGGGATTGCGCATCAGCAGCTCCACCAGGTCAAATTCCTTCACCGTCAGCTCCACGGCCTTGCCGTCCACCTGGGCGCTGCGGCGCTCGGAGTCGATGGTGATATGATCCCGGGTGATGCGCCCGGCGGATTCCTGGGAGCCCTGCATGGAGCTGCGGCGCAGCAGCGCCCGCACCCGGGCCTTGAGCTCCAGGATGTTGAAGGGCTTGGTGATGTAGTCATCGGCGCCGTATTCAAAGCCGATGAGCTTGTCCGTGTCCTCGCTTTTTGCCGTGAGCATGATGATGGGCACGGTGGA
>CAZSAX010000133.1:0-4602 GCA_964605075.1 uncultured Oscillospiraceae bacterium | reverse complement strand
TGGATCTCCTTACAGAGACCCACCGTTTTTTGGGGGACGTTATTTTACAGCCCCTATTATTTTCAGATCCGGGCAGGGAAGCAATTTTGGTGCGCTTTTGCGCCTATCCCGTCCGCATGCCGGGGATTCACTTCTTGCGGGAAAACAGGCCTTTCCACCCGGCCCGCTTTGCCGGCGGTGCCTCCCGCCACCTCAGGCCCTCCACGGCGGTCTGGCCGAAGTCAAACTCCTTCGAGTCGGTGAATTCTGTGGACACGATGCTGCCGTCTGCCTTCAGGCCCAGAGTATACCGGTCGCCTGCCGCTATGGCCACGATGTCCGTCCAGCCGGACACCTGACACTGGCCGCAGTAATAATCCATATCGCCGGTGTATTCGGTGGCCACCACGGTGCCGTCCGCTTTCAGACCCACGGTATGCCAGAGGCCTGTTGCTATGGCCACAATGTTTTTCCAGCCGGACACCTGGCACTGGCCCCGGTAATAATCCATATCGCCGTCATATTTTGTGGAAACTACCGTGCCGTCGGCTTTCAGGCCCGCCGAATGCTCGTCCCCGGCGGCAATGGCCACAATATCCGTCCAGCCGGCCACATCGCACTCGCCCGCGTCGTTGCTGCCGGCGGCCACCACGGTGCCGTCGGCTTTCAGGCCCAATGTCTGAAGACCTCCGGCGGCGATGGCTACGATGTCCGTCCAGTCTGTCACGTCGCATTGGCCGCTGTAATACATGCCTTTGTATTCAGTGGCAACCACCGTGCCGTCCGCTTTCAGGCCCACGGTGTGGGAAGCGCCCGCGGCGATGGCCACGATATCCCGCCAGCCGTCAACATCGCTCTGGCCGCGATCTCCCGTGCCGTATTTGGGTTTGCCTCTGTATTTGGTGGCAATCACGGTGCCGTCGGCTTTCAGGCCCACCGTATGAAAACTGCCGGCGGCCACGGCCACGATATCCGTCCAGTCGGATACATCGCATTGGCCGTCAGACTGTTTTCCCACGGCCGTCACCCGGCCGTTCAGCAGGCAGACGGTATGCTCACAGCCGTCGACGATCCCCGCGAGCTTTTTGGTCTCCGGAATCTCTTGGTTGGCATGGGTCAAAGCGGACATAGCGTCGTTATCCTTTCTTTTTTTTCTGCTGTGTACTCTTTACATTTCCAGGTCCCGGATAAAGACCTGCTTGGAGCGGGGATCGTTTTTGTCCTCCCGTTCCACCACCTCGAAGCGGGCAATGGCCTTGACCATGCTGCTGAGCTTGGAGAAGCCATAGCTGCGGGAGTCAAAGTCCGGACGCTTTTTCTGCACCAGCTGGCCCACCGCGCCCAGGGAGACGAAGTCGTCGTCGGAGGCGCCGGCCAGGTCCAGGATAGAGTCGGCAATGAGCCAGACGATGCTGTCCGGGATGGGCTTGTTCTCGGCCTTGGGTTCCGGCTTCTTTTCGGCGGTCTTGGGGGCTTTTTTGGCCGCTTCGCCCTTCCTGGGGGCGGCAGGTTTGGCTTCGGCCTTCTTTTCAGGCTTTTTGTTCCGGTCCCGGATGACTTCGATGTAGATGAATTTGTTGCAGGCGGCGATGAGGGCGTTGGGGGTTTTCTGCTCGCCCACACCGATGACATACTGTCCCGCCTCCCGCAGCCGCCGGGCCAGCCCGGTGAAATCGGAGTCCGAGGACACGAGCACGAAGCCGTCGGTGTTGCCGGAGTAGAGGATGTCCATGGCGTCGATGATCATGGCCGTATCCGTGGAGTTTTTGCCCTTGGTGTAGGCAAACTGCTGCACGGGAGTCACGGAGATGTCGAGCAAAGCCTGCTTCCAGCCCGCCAGATTCCGGCCCGACCAGTCGCCATAGGCCCGCTTGAGGTTGGGGGTGCCGTAAATGGCCAGCTCCTCCATGATGCCCTGCAGGCAGTCCCGGGGGGCGTTGTCCGCGTCAATGAGCACCGCCAGGCGCAGGTTGTTATCATTTAAAGACATAATAAATCACTTCACTTTCCCGGAAAGTATATCGTATCCTGGAGGAATTTTCAACATGGTCAACATAATTTTCAACATTTTGAGTTATTTAAACTGTCGAATCCGGTCGATGGAAAAAAAGGGCTTGAATCAGAGGAATGACTGTAATATAATGTATCAGTCTAGCTGTGAAAATTTTCGCGGACAGATAATACTCCAGAAGGTCGTGTATACTCATGAGCGCATCCAAAGACAAAATTCTTCGCCGCCAGCAGCGTGAAGCCGGCATCGACAAGCGTGCGGAAGCCAAGGCCAAGGAAGAGGCCCAGCGCCGCAAGAACACCATTACCTACTCCATCGTGGCGGTGGTTCTGGTGCTTCTGATCGCCTTTGTTTTCATCTACAACTCGGCCCTGCCCAGCCGCAGCCTGACCGCTGTGACCATCGGCGACGAGAGCTACAGCGTGGCGGAGCTGAACTACTACTACTCCAACACCTACCAGAACTTCTATAACACCTACTACAGCTACATCCTGTACGGCATGATCTTCGATCCCACCGTGAGCCTGGCCGATCAGGAGTACACCGAGGGTCTGTCCTGGCGGGATTATTTCCTGGAAGTTTCCCTGGAAGACATGAAGGAGATCCAGGTTCTGTGTGACGCGGCGGAAGAAGCCGGCTTCACCACCCTGCCCGAGGAATATCAGGCCCAGTATGAGCAGGCCTGCAGCAGTCTGGAGAATGACTGGGCCGCCAGCGGCTACAGCAGCCAGGAACAGTTCATCAACCTGGTTTACGGCAAGGGCGTGGACTATGAAATGATCCAGGAGCAGATGTACCGCTCCCTGCTGGCCAGCGCCTATGCCCAGGAAATCTTTGACGGCTACGAATACGCCGAGAGCGAGCTGGACAGCTACTACGCCGAAAATGCCCGGGAGCTTGACTTCGTGGAATTCAGCTACTACTTCTTCAGCGATGTGGAAGGCGAGGAGCTTACCGCCGAGCAGAAGGCGGCAGATATCTGCGAAGCGGTCGACGGCACCGATGCCGAGACCTTCAGCGCCTACCTCAGCGAGAACTATGACGTGGACGCCTACGAGAGCATCAGCCAGGGCTCCGGCCTGTCTGTGACCTACAGCGACTGGCTGCTGGATGAGGCCCGCGTGGCCGGCGACACCACCGCGATCCAGGCCGAGAGCGGCAGCTGGTATGTGGTTATGTTCCACAGCCGGGAGGACAACAACTATCCCGCCCGCGCCTTCCGTCACATCCTGGTCAACGCCGTGGATACCGATGGCGACGGCGTTTACTCCGACGAGGAAGTGCAGGAGGCTGTGACCTACGCCGAGGGTCTGCTGGAAGAGTGGAAGGCCGGCGAAGCCACCGAGGACAGCTTTGCGGTCATGGCCAACCTCTACAGCGAGGACAGCGGCTCCAACACCGTGGGCGGCCTGTATGAGGATGTGTTCAAGGATCAGATGGTCGCGCCTGTGAACGACTGGGTCTTTGACGAAAGCACCCAGGCCGGCGACACCACCGTGGTGGCCTACAACGAAGGCGGCAGCTACACCGGCGCTCATGTGATCTACTATGTGGGCGAAGACAGCATGACTTACGCCGATACCCTGGCGGACAATGCTCTGCGCAACAACGATTTCAACGCCTGGTTCGAAGAGATGGAAGCGGCTCTGGAAGTCACCACTTCCAACCTGAGCCTGGCTGCCAAGCACTATTGATAACAAATCCGAAAGCCGCCCCCAACCGGGGCGGCTTTTTTTGAAAGGAATCACAGTCATGGACGAACGACTGGCCCGCACCGAGGCTTTGCTTGGCCCGGAGGCTATGGAAAAACTGAAAAAGGCCCATGTGGCCGTGGTGGGCGTTGGGGGCGTGGGCTCCTGGTGCGCCGAGGCTTTGGCCCGGAGCGGGGTGGGGACGCTGACGCTGCTGGATTTTGATGAAGTGGCGCCCTCCAATCTCAATCGCCAGGCCCAGGCCCTGGCCTCCACCGTCGGCCGGCCCAAGACCCGGGTTTTGGCTCAGCGCCTGCAGGATGCGGCCCCGGAGGTGACGCTGCATCTTCTGACCATGCGCTACACGCCGGAAAGCCGGGAGGCGCTGTTTGCCGGAAAGCCCGACTGGATTGCCGACTGCATCGACGCCGTGGCGGATAAGTGCGATCTGATCGCCCAGGCGCAGGAGAGAAGCATCCCCATCGTTTCCAGCATGGGCACCGGCGGCAAGACCGATGCCTCGCTTCTTCGCCTGGGGGATATCGCCCGAACGGAAATGGACCCTCTGGCCCGGGCGGTGCGGCGGGAACTGCGGAAAAAGGGCGTGAACCACCTGCCGGTAGTCTGGAGCCCGGAGCCCTCCCGGGCGGTGCCCGGCAAGCCCGGCACGGTGATGTGGGTGCCTGCCAGCGCGGGCCTGCTCATGGCTCAGAAGATCATTACGGATATAATTCAATAAGGTATAGAAAAACACCCGGCGGGAAAGGCGGGTGTCCGTAAAACAGTTAAAGTCCCGGAAGAAATATCTTCCGGGACTTTGCTTGCTTCTATTACAGATACATGGTACAATTGATAAAAAGGATCATCAAATCCCAATTTGACGGAGAAAAATGTAATGATTGATATTAGAGCAATGACAAT
>CAZSAX010000132.1:0-4772 GCA_964605075.1 uncultured Oscillospiraceae bacterium | reverse complement strand
CCAAGCCCTACGGCTTCCAGGCCTTCTATCCCGGCCCCGGTCTGGGCGGTCACTGCATCCCGCTGGATCCCTACTACCTGAGCTGGAAGGCCAGAGAGTACGGCTTCCACACTTCCATGATCGAGGCTTCCATGATGGTCAACGACCGCATGCCGGAGTACACCGTGGAGCGGGCGGGGAAGATCCTCAACCGGCATCAGAAGCCTCTCAACGGCTCCAAAGTGCTGGTGCTGGGCGTTGCCTATAAGCAGGACATCGATGACTACCGGGAAAGTCCGGCGGTGCGTGTGATCAATGAGTTTAAGAAGTGCGGCACCCGGGTGGATTTTTATGATCCCTATGTGGCCAAATACCGCGATAACGGTGAATGGTTTGACGGCTTGACGGAAATTGATCCGGACATTATCCGCAGCTATGATCTGGTCTGCATTGCCACGGCCCATACCAATGTGGACTATCCCATGGTGGTCAGCGCGGGCGTTCCGGTTTTTGACTGCAAGAACGTGACCAAGGGAATTGAAAACCGGGAGAATATCGAGGTTCTCTAAAATGCTGGAAGCATGCAGCGAAAGTTTTTGTAAAACCCTGCTGCCAGAGGATAAGGAGCGACAAATATGAAGTATGCACTGATCGGCTGCGGGATGATCTCACCAAACCATATTAATGCAGCGCTGAAAAATGATTTGGAGATCGTGGCGCTTTGCGACCTGGTGGAAGAGAACCGGGAAAAGGCGCTGGCGCTGATCCCGGAGGAAAAACGCAGCGGTGTGACGCTGTATGCGGACTATAATCAAATGCTTGCCCAGCAGAAGCCGGAGCTTGTGGCGATCGCCCTGGGCAGCGGCCTGAAGAAACGCATCTCGGTGGACTGCATGCGGGCCGGGGCCCATGTGATCGTGGAAAAGCCCATTGCTCTTTCCCTGGCTGAGGCGGATGCAATGATCGCTACGGCCAAGGAATGCGGCGTGCGCCTTTGCGTGAACCATCAGCTGCGCTTCGGCACCACGGTGCGGGCGCTGAAGGCGGAAGTGGAGGCAGGTCATTTCGGCAAGCTTCTCCACGGGACTGTGCAGGTGCGCCGCAACCGCAACAAGGCCTATTTCGACGCCGGAAAATGGCGCGGCACCTGGGCGCAGGATGGCGGAACGCTGATGAACCAGTGCATCCACTATACGGACCTGCTGCAGTGGTTTATGGGCTGCGACGCTGCGGAAGTTTTTGCCTATACCGACCGGATGACGCACCCCTACATCGAAGCGGAGGATCTGGGCCTGGCGCTGGTGAAGTTTGAAAACGGCGCTTACGGCATGGTGGAAGGCAGTGTGAATACATATCCCAGGAACCTGAGCGATTCCATGGCACTGTTCGGAGAGCAGGGGACGGTGTCCCTGTCTGGCAAGACCCTGGATGAAGTGCAGGCCTGGAACTTTGCGGAAGGGCCTCAAAACCGGGACGAGGCTTTGGAGAGCTTCGGCGTGGAGGAACTGGGCAGCGGGCATGCGCCGCTGTATGCCGATGTGATCGATGCGATAAAAAATGACCGGGAGCTCCTTTGTCCGGCGGAAGAAGGACGAAAGGCGCTGGAACTTGTTCTGGCGATCTACCTGTCGGCGGCAGAAGGCCGGCCGGTGAAGCTTCCTTTGATTGATGTGGCCTGCGCGGACTTTCAAGGTCGTTTCGGGCAGGGAACAAGCTTGTGACGGCAATGCGATATATGTGATTTTTTGAAAGACCAGGAATAAGCTTTTGAAGAAAAACGCGAAGAGCTGAGTTAAAAAAAGACTTGACGCCGGCCCAAAGGGCAAGCGTCAAGTCTTTTTTATTGAAAGAGGTTGCGGGCTGAGGGAATCAGTTGTCTTCCTGCGGCGGCAGATAGGGCGCAAAAACTTTTTTCAGCAGCAGGCAGTTCACATAGGCCGTGACCGCCGAGGCAAAGAGAAGCCAGCAGGGGGCCAGCGGAAGAAAGGCTGCAGGGGAGAGCCAATACAGGAGCAGCGGCAGCAGGTCGAGCAGGATCATCAGCAGGCTCCGAAGCGGATGGGTGGAGGAAAAGACCAGGGCGTTTTTCAGCGTGCCGCCCAGTGTGTTTTCAAACTGGGCGCACAGGGGGAAAACATAGGCGGCGGCAAAGGCCCAGATCACAAGGCCCGGCCCGACCAAAAAGGAGAAAGCATAGGGGATGGCCTGCTGATACACCAGCCAGGCGTCCGCCAGCAGAAAGGCGAGGACCGCCAGCAGGATCAGCCAAAGAAGCGTGGCCTGGCGGAAGTTTTCCCGGAAGGCGGTAAAAAAGGCCCGGGCCCGGCGGCCGCCCCGCAGATATGCCATGTTCAGCGTGCAGCGATACAGGGCGGCGGTGGAAGCGCCCGCGGTGACCACCGGCAGGCAGCAAAGCAGCCATAATAAATTCAGTATCACAAGATCCGCCAGGTCGGATAAAACATGAATAAAAGGTGAATCGGGATCAAACAGGCGTTTCATGGTCACCTCCGTGCAGAAAACCTCAAAAACAGTCAAAATCTTGTTATTATTATACAATATTCCGGCGCAAAGAGCAAGCGGCGATTGTCAAAAATGTCGGTGTTGTTTTGTGGAAAGCTCCGAAAATGATTTGGAAGAGGGCTTCCGCCTTGCAATGAAAGGGGAAAAATTGTACAATAATAATGTTAGATAATTGGAAACGTTTCCAATTATGAAATAAGAAGCCAAAAATATTAGGAGGAAATTCAAATGAAGAAGTTTCTTGCTCTGGTGCTGGCTTTGATGATGGTTCTGGCTCTGAGCGCCTGCGGCGGCATTGACGCCGAGACCGCTGCCAAGCTGGACGAAATCGAAGCCAGTGTCGCCAACATCGAGGCCGCTCTGGGCGGCGAGGCTGCCGCTCCTGCGGAAGAAGCCGCGGCTCCCGCTGCGGAAGGCTCTGTGTACTGGCTGAACTTCAAGCCCGAATCCGATGAGGCTCTGAAGGAAATCGCCGCTCTGTACACCAAAGAGACCGGTGTTCCCGTGGAGATCGTTACCGCCGCTTCCGGCACCTACAACGAGACCCTGACCGCCGAAATGGACAAGAGCAATCCCCCCACCATGTTCGTGGTCGGCAACGACGCCGCCGTGGAAACCTGGGGCGAGTACTGCCTGGATCTGACCGGCACCGACATTGCAAACGAGCTGAACACCGATGCCTACATGCTCTATGATGCCGACGGCAAGCTCTGCTCCATCGGCTACTGCTATGAGTGCTACGGCATCATCGTCAACACCGCCCTTCTGGAAGAGGCCGGCTACCCCGCCGACTACATCACCAACTTCGAGACCCTGAAGGAAGTGGCTGAGGACGTTCACGCCCGCGCCGACGAGCTGGGCTTCGACGCCTTCTCCTCTGCCGGCATGGACGACAGCTCCAGCTGGCGCTTCACCGGTCACCTGATTAACCTGGAGTACTACTATGAGTCCGTGGACGCTCCCGAAGCCTGGGAAGAGTGCCCTGCTGAGCTCACCGGCGCCTACATGGACAACTACAAGGCTCTGTATGACCTGATCGTGGAAAACAGCCTCACCGCCCGTGCCGACCTGGCCAACGGCGGCTTTGACGCTGCTTCCGAGTTCGCCAACGGCGAAGCTCTGTTCTACTGCAACGGCAACTGGGAGTGGTCCGGCCTGAGCGAAAAGGGCATGGACGCTGCCAACCTCTCCATGATCCCCTACTACTGCGGTGTTGAGGGTGAAGAGAAGGCCGGCCTGAACTGCGGCACCGAGAACTACTGGGCCGTCAACGCCAATGCCGACGAGGATGACATCCAGGCCACCCTGGACTTCATGTACTGGCTGGTCACCGACGAAGAAGCTTCCGAGCTGGCCGTTGCCACCTTCGGCGTTATGCCTTACACCAACGCTGTGGAATCCACCAACCCCTTCCTGGCCCAGGCCAACGCTTACCTGGCGGACGGCTGCTACAACATGTGGTGGGCCACCAACTATCAGCCCAACGTTGACGCTTACCGCGCCACCGCTGTGTCTGCCATCAATGCCTACAACGCCGATCCCACCGACGCCAACTGGGCGACTGTTGAGACCGCTTTCATCGCCGGCTGGGCCACGCAGTACGCGGCTGCCAACGGCTGATAACCAAACTTAAAATCGCTTTGCGTAACGGAGCGAGCATAACGCTCGCTCCGTTTTTGAATACATCACGGCGGCCGCTGCATGAGGCGGCCGCTGTGACCAGATTATTTCCGCGGGGGTCGAAACTATGAAGAAAAGAAAAAGAGACGGCGCAGCGGTGAACAGCCGCCTGATACGCCGTCCCATCCAGCGCTGTTTCCCCATTTTCCTGCTGCCCATCATGGTGGCTTTCGGCATCGGCTTTGTGTGGCCCTTCCTGCACGGTCTGTTTTTGTCCTTCTGCAAATTCAAGACCACCAGCAACTGGGAGTGGGTGGGCTTTGACAACTATGTGAAGGCTTTCAAGGATGACAGCTTCATGTATTCCTTTGGCTATACCACGCTGTATACCATCGTGTCGCTGGTGCTGATCAATGTGATCGCCTTTGCCGTGGCCTACGCCCTGACCCAGAAGATCCGGGGCGCGAACCTGTTCCGCACCGTGTTCTTCATGCCCAACCTCATCGGCGGCATCGTGCTGGGCTATATCTGGAGCATGATCTTTGACGGCATTCTGGGCCGCTACGGCACCTCCATCCTCATGGAGACCAGATACGGCTTCTGGGGCCTGATCATTCTGATGTGCTGGCAGCAGATCGGCTATATGATGA
>CAZSAX010000131.1:0-4787 GCA_964605075.1 uncultured Oscillospiraceae bacterium | reverse complement strand
AGGGGCATTTCATCTGCTGAGAGGCACTGTCAAACTCCAGCTTTCCGCCGCAGGCGGGGCATTTGTAATCAATCAGTGTATCCATGTAACACCTCACAAATGTCGTATGCTTCCCCTCACCGAGCGGGCCGGCGAGGGGCTTTCGTCACTGCACCTGCGCGCCGCAGTTGGGACAGAACCGGGTGGTGCCGTTCAGCGCGCCCCCACAGTTGGGGCAGAATTTGGGAGCGGCGACTGCCGGCTGCACAGTTTGTTGACAGGTCTGCTGCACGGGCTGCTGCGCGTAAACAGGCTGCTGGCCATACATAGACTGTTGACCGCAGCCGGGCTGGGCATAGCCGCCCACGGCGCCGGGCATCAGGGCGCAGCGGATCTCGTGGGCCTGGCGCTCCAGGTCATGATACAGAGCGTCAAAGCGGCTGTCGGGCCGGCGGATGGAATTGCTGAGTTCGAAGTTGATCTCGTCGAAATAGGGGGAGTTTACCCGGCTATGCATGGTAAACTCGTAGTCGTAATCGTAGCGGGGCGGACGGTAGCTGACATTGTTGCCGTCTTTGTCCTTCATGTAGATCTCCCGGCGGTGCTCTTCGATCTCGCAGTCACAGCCGATGACCTGGGAGAAGGCAATCAGATCGGCGTTTTCGGCCATGTAGTCCCCGCCGCTTACCGCAAACAGGCCCGCGTTGGTGTCTACATAGACTCGGGTGCTGTTGCCAAGAACAGCGTTGGGGTGAAACGAGGACAGGCGGCTCCGGTTTTCCTCCCGGTAGGCCAGATGCCGGCGGATCTCCTCCACCGTGGACTGACGGCGGTCCGTCATCCAGGGAGAGAGCTTCCGGGCACAGTCTTTGCAGAGGTTGCCGTCGGACAGCTTGCGGTTGCCCAAAAGGCCGATCTTCTCGCTGCAGATGTCACAGAATTTCTTGTCAAACAGTCCCATAAGTCATTCTCCTTTCAAATCCGGAAAATCCATGATCAGTGAATGTCGGCCGCATCAAAAGGATCGCCGCATTCAGGGCAGAAGCGGGGCGCTTTCGTGGGGTCGGCGGGCTCCCAGCCGCATTTATCACACTTGTACTGAGGTACACCGGCAGGCTTTGGCGAGCCGCACTCGGCGCAGAACTTTCCTTTGTTCACGGCGCCGCAGGAGCAGATCCAGCCCTCCGCCGCGGGTTTGGGCGAGCCGCACTCGGCGCAGAACTTGCCGGTATTGCCGCTCTTGCCGCAGACACAGGTCCATCCTTCCGCGGGGGCGGGCTTTTTGCTGCCGCAGGCGGCACAGAAGTTTCCGGTGTTGCCGCTCTGGCCGCAGGCGCAGTTCCAGCCGGCGGGAGCCGCGGGAGCGGCCTGCTGCTGGGCCGCCTGCTGTTGCTGCATCTGCTGACCCATGGCGAAGAGATTCTGGGCGTTCATGCCGCCGGCCTGACCGGCCATGCCCATACCCATAAAGCCCATCATGGCGCCGTTGGGGTTGGCGGCGGCGGTCTTCATGGCGTCTGCCTGGGCCCCCACCAGCGTTGCCGCGGCCATGGTGGGATCGCGCATGATGGCGGAGCGCTGGGCCTGCTTGATCATCTCCGCGTCTTCCTCGGGGAGGGTCACGGGGTTCATGGCTACGGAAACAACCGCAAGACCCCGCAGCTCGCCCCACTTTTTGGTGAGACTTTCGTTCAAGGCCTCCGTCAGTTCCTCCACATGGCCGGGGATGGCGCTGGGGCGGATCTGCAGATCGGAGATTTTCGCGAAGGCAGGCTGCAGGGCGCTGACGAACTCGGTTTTCAGCTGGCCGTCGATCTCGCTGCGGTCATACTGGGTGCTGACATTGCCGCAGACATTGGTGTAAAACAGCAGGGGGTCAACGATGCGATAGGAATACACGCCGTTGCAGCGCACGGACACGTCGATGTCCAGGCCGATGTTCCGATCCACCACCCGGAAGGGAATGGGGTTGGGGGTACCGAATTTATTGTCGATCAGCTCTTTGGTGTTGAAGTAGTAGACCCGCTGATCCTTGGGGGCCTCGCCGCCGAAAGTGAAGCGCTTGCCCACATTTTCGAAAGTCTCCTGAATGCTCTGCTTCAGATCGCCGGTGAAGATGCTGGGCTCGGTGGACATGTCGTAGGTATACTCACCGGGCTCGGCGCAGACATCCACGATCTTGCCCTGCTCCACAATGAGCATGCACTGGCCGTCCGCCACCGCGATGACGGAGCCGTTGGAAATGATGTTGTCGCTGCCTCTGGTATTGGACGAGCGGCCGCTGACACGCTTTTGACCCTTGACCATCAGCACATCCCTGTCCATGGCCTCGCAATAGAAATACTCTTTCCACTGATCGGCCAGCACGCCGCCGGCGGCGCCAAAGGCTGCTTTGATAAGACCCATGCTTCGTTTCTCCTTTCCGCTTCCGGGGCATGCCCCGGTTTTGCTTACCCGTTTGGGTAAAATATGGTATTAAACTTCAGTTTTACTTCAATTTGCGTTGAGATTTGTGTATAATTAAGGTGTCCGGGCCTCATCTTCCGGAGGCATGATCCCGCAGTGGCAGGCTTTTACCGCCAGTTCCGTGCGGGTTTTGCATCCCGTTTTGTTCAGCAGATTCTTCAGGTGATATTTGATCGTATCCACGGAGAGATTCATTCGCCCGGCCATCGTGCGATTGGAGTCTCCGCTGACCAGCTCTCTCAGAACCGCCAGCTCCTTCTCTGTGAGATCGGCAAAGAGGGCGTTTCCAAGGCGCATAGCCCCGGTCGTGGTACGGGCATCCGGTTCCTGGGTGGCGGCAGGCGTCTTCTGCATAAGCTACCTCCTTTGTGCGCATTGGCCGCGGTGGAAAGTCACCTGTTTCTTGCTATACAATTATCGCAGGCGGGCACAGAAAAAAGATATTGCCCCCAGGGGTAATCTTTGGGGTAATATTGCTGTGAAACAGGGGTAATACCCCATCGGGTAGCTCTTATATATCCGGTTGGACAAGAAAAAGTAGGTGAAATGCATGAATCCAAACAGAATCCATCCGCTGCGGCGACTGGGGTTCCAGGTCCTTTTCATTTTCATATTCACTTTGATGGCTGCCGTCCCGGCCCTGGCCGATGGCGCGACCGGCGGCGAGGCCGTGGATAAAACCACCAGCATGGCGGTTATCTACGGCGTTACAAGCCTGATTTCCCTGGCCATGATCGGGGTGTATTTCATTGTGGTGAAAAAACGGGAGCCGTGGTTTATCCTTCTGTACATTGCGGTATTTGTGGTCAATGCAGGCTATCTGGCCCTGTCGGTGTCCAGAACGCTGGGGGAAGCCCTCCTCGCCAACCGCATTGCCTATCTGGGCTCCGTGTTTCTTCCTCTCTGCATGCTGATGATCATCATGTCCACCTGCCGTTTGAAGCCCCAAAAGCTCCTTGTGGCGGCGCTGATAAGCTTCAGCGTTCTCATATTCCTGTTGGCTGCCAGCGGCGGATATCTTCCGCTGTATTACAAAGAAGTATCCATTGTGTATATAAACGGCGTGGCCCGGCTCAACAAAGTCTATGGGCCTCTTCACGGTCTGTATCTTGTTTATCTTCTTCTCTACTTTGGACTTATGGTGGCGGTGATTCTGCATGCCATTGCCCGTAAAAAAGTGGCCGCGCCCATCCATGCGGTCATTCTGGCATCCATTGTGCTGGGAAACATCGGCGTATGGTTTGTGGAACAGCTGATTTATGTGGAGTTTGAATTCCTGTCCGTCACCTATATCATTTGCGAGATTTTCCTTCTGCTGCTGAGCCGGATGCTGCAGGTGTATGATCTGCTCCATATCCAAAATGCACCGGGCGGCGAAGGCAATCCGGCGGAAGCTGCATTTCCTGCTCCCAGCCGGGCGGAACAGCTGCTGTCCTCCTGGCCGGCGGTCCAAAGGCTGACCGCCCGGGAAAGGGAAGTGCTTAACTACATTCTTGAAAATGTGAAGCGCCGTGATATTGCGGAGCGGATGTGCGTTTCGGAAAACACGGTCAAAAAACATACCTCTCATATTTTTACAAAGCTGGGCGTGTCCAGCCGGGGCGAGCTTTTTGCCCGCATCGCCGCTGATACCTGCGAAAATAACTGATATCACTGGTGCTAAAGGAAAGGCATTTCTTTTTAAAATTAGGAAGAATTCTTAATTAAGGGATTGACAGAAACTTATGTTTACTATATAATGTGCATCCCGAGAGATGTTTATCACAAGATATTGTGATTTCAAGTGATAGCGAGCTAATGTGAGAAAGAGAGGAAGACAGAATGAAAATTATCAAGCGAAATGGCGCCGAAGAGGTGTTTGACGTTGCAAAGATCGTAAGAGCCATTGAAAAGGCCAATGTCACCGTGGAGGAAAGCATCCGCATGACCCCCATCCAGATCCAGCGCATTGCCCAGCGGGTGGTGCTCAACTGCGAGGAGCTGAACCGGGCGGTCACGGTGGAGGAGATCCAGGACCTGGTGGAGACCCAGATCATGGCCCACGGCGCTTTTGAGGTGGCCCGCAATTACATCACCTACCGTTATACCCGGTCGCTGATCCGCAAGAGCAACACCACCGATGACAAGATCCTGTCCCTCATTGAGTCCAACAATGAGGAGGCCAAGCAGGAAAACTCCAACAAGAACCCTGTGGTGAACTCCACCCAGCGGGACTATATGGCCGGCGAGGTCTCCCGGGATATCACCAACCGCATCCTTCTGCCCCGGGACATCGTGGAGGCTCACGAGGAGGGTATCATCCACTTCCACGATTCCGACTATTTCGCCCAGCACATGCACAA
>CAZSAX010000130.1:0-4924 GCA_964605075.1 uncultured Oscillospiraceae bacterium | reverse complement strand
CGGCATGGTGCATCCCAAGGTGCTGGAAGGCTGCGGCATCGACACCACAAAATATTCCGGCTTCGCCTTCGGCGTGGGCGTGGACCGCATGACCATGATGCGCCTGAACATCAGCGACCTGCGTCTGCTGTTTGAAAACGACGTCCGGTTCCTGGAACAGTTTTAAGGAGGTGTTCACATGAAACTTTCAAGAGAATGGCTCAGCGACTATACCCAGATCCCCGCCACCGACAAAGAATATGTGGACGCCATGACCATGTCCGGCTCCAAGGTGGAAGGCTTTGAGCACACCGGCGAGGGCATTTCCCGGGTGGTGGCCGGCCGCGTCACCTTCATGAAGCCCCATCCCGACTCCGACCATCTCTGGGTCTGCAAGATCGATGCCGGACAGGCCCGGGAGCTCACCATCGTCACCGGCGCCCAGAACGTGTCCGTGGACGACATGGTCCCCGTGGCGCTGGACGGCTCCACCCTCCCCGGCGGCAAGGAGATCCGCACCGGCTCTCTCCGGGGCGTCACCAGCGAAGGCATGCTCTGCTCCCTGGGCGAGCTGGGTCTGGACCTGCACGACTACCCCTACGCCATCGAGGACGGCATCTTCATCCTGCAGGAGCCCTGCGATCCCGGCGACGACATCAAGAAAGTCCTGGGCCTGGGCGACACCGTGGTGGAGTTTGAGATCACCAACAACCGGGCCGACTGTCTTTCCATCATCGGCCTGGCCCGGGAAAGCGCCGCCACCTTCGGCACGGAGCTGGATATTCCCGACCCCCAGGTCGAGGGCAGCGGCGACGATATCAACAACTATCTGACCGTCCGCATCGACGAGCCCGCTCTCTGCCCCCGCTATACCGCCCGCATGGTGAAAAACATCCGCATCGAGCCCTCTCCCGCCTGGCTGCGCCGGCGTCTGCGGGCCGTAGGCATCCGTCCTATCAACAACATCGTGGATATCACCAACTACGTCATGCAGGAATACGGCCAGCCCATGCACGCCTTCGACTACAGCTGCGTCGGCGGCAACAAGATCATCGTGCGCCGGGCCCGGGCCGGGGAAGAGCTGGTGACTCTTGACGGCAACAACCGCCACCTCACCCCCAACATGCTGGTCATTGCCGACGAGGAAAAGCCCATCGGAGTGGCCGGTGTCATGGGCGGCGGCAACTCCGAGATCGTGGACGACACCAAGACCATCGTCTTTGAGTCCGCCAACTTCAACGGCACCTCCATCCGCAAGACCTCCATCGCCCTGGGCATGCGCACCGACGCCTCCTCCAAGTTCGAAAAGGGTCTGGACCCTGAAGGCACCATCCCCGCCGTGCAGCGTGCCTGCGAGCTGGTGGAGATGCTGGGCGCCGGCGACGTGATCGACGGCATGATCGACGTGGTGGCCGAGCCCGCCAGGGTCGTCACCCTGCCCCTGGAGCCCGAGCGTGTCAACCGTCTGCTGGGCACCGAGCTCTCCAAGGAATACATGATCGAAGTTCTGGAGAAGATCGGCTTCACCGTGGAAAACGACATCATCACCGTGCCCTCCTGGCGCAGCGACATCGAGCACTATGCCGACATTGCCGAGGAAGTGGCCCGGTTCTATGGCTACGATGTCATTGAGCCCAGCATGATCGCCGGCAACACCGTCATGGGCGGCTACAGCCCCAAGCAGGTCTTCGACCGCCAGCTCACCGCCCGCTGCCGGGCCCTGGGCTTTGATGAGATCCTCACCTACTCCTTCGGCAGCCCCACCGCCTGGGATAAGATCCGCCTGCCGGAAAACTCCCCCCTGCGGGACGCTTTCGTCATCCAGAACCCCCTGGGCGAGGACACCTCCGTCATGCGCACCACGGGTCTGCCCTCCATGCTCACCACCCTGGCCACCAATATGAGCCACCGGAACCTGGCCGTGCGGCTGTATGAGCTGGCCACGGTCTATCCCAAGAGCAAGACCGAAGGCCAGCTGGCCGACGAGCACGCCTGGCTCTGCCTTGGCATGTACGGCAGCGGCTGCGACTTCTACAGCCTCAAGGGCTGCGTGGAATCCATCCTGGAGGGCCAGCGCGTGGAAAACGTCAGCTGGCACGCGCTGCGCACCAACCCCAGCTACCACCCCGGCCGTTGCGCCGAGATCCGCTGCGACGGCCAGGTCATCGGCGTCATGGGTCAGATCCATCCGCTGGTCTGTGAGGCCTACGGCCTGAACGGCGAAATATTCTGCGCCGAGCTGGATTCCCGGAAAATGCGGGCCCTCCAGGCCCCCGAGCACAGCTATCAGCCTCTGCCCCGCTTCCCCTCCCTGAGCCGGGACATCGCCCTTGTCTGCAAGGACGAGATCCCCGTGGCGGATCTGGCCGCCACCATCCGGGCCGCCGGCGGGCAGTATCTGGAAAGCTGCAAGCTCTTCGATGTCTACAAGGGCGAGCACATTGCCGCCGGCTTCAAGTCCGTGGCCTTCTCCCTGAGCCTGCGGGCCAAGGACCAGACCCTCACCGACGAGCACGCCGACCAGACCGTTTCCGCCATTCTGGACGCCCTCAAGGCCCAGCATGACGCCGTGATGCGCTGATACATTTTGTAATCCAAATTTAAGAATCTGTCTCTTTTCAAGCCACAAATTGCTGTTATAATGTGAATGGATAAAAAGGAGGGATCATCATGGAAGAATCCACCCGCAAGTTTAAAGTCCTTGACCACAGCGCGGAGATCAAGGAGATCCTGTCGAGCGTTTATAATTCTCTGATCGTGAAGGGCTACACTCCCATCAATCAGATCGTGGGCTACATTCTCTCCGAGGACCCCACCTATATCACCAACTATAACAACGCCCGGACTCTGATCTGCCGTCTGGACCGGGACGACATCCTGCAGGAACTGGTCTCCAGCTATCTGCAGAAATAAAGCTTGCCTGACAGAGCAGGCCCTGCCATATTTGGCAGGGCCTGTTTTTTGTCTGCGCCCCCGTCCCTTCCGCTGTCAGCGGAATTTTTTTCATCCCGCAATATTTATGCTTGACAAATGCAGAATTTGCGCTATAATAATTAAGCGCTTAGCGGGATTGTGTAAAGGTAGCACAGCGGACTCTGACTCCGTATGTGAGGGTTCGAATCCTTCTCCCGCTGCCAAAAACCTTCGGTGAAAGCCGGAGGTTTTTTCTTTTATTCATTTTGGAAAAGAGGGGATTCGATAACCCTCACATCCATTCAATCCGCGCTCACGAAGTGACCGAAGGGCGCTTCGTGGGTTCGAATCCTTCTCCCGCTGCCAAAGACCTGAGTTTTCGGACTCGGGTCTTTTTTATTTCCGCACCAAAAACAAACTATTGCCAATTCCCGCCTTATCCAATAAACTACCCTTAACGCCCTTCACTGGCTCCGGCAGCCTCCGGCTGGAACGTGCCGCTGCCAAACACAGCACAGGAAAGAGAGATAAGCTATGTATCTGGATGATTTTGCGCTGAACATGGAATTCCCCCTGCCCCCGGTGGAGATCGCGAAGGAGCGCATGGTCGAATTCGCCAGGCTCTATGACCCCTTCCGTCTGCACTATGACGAGGACTACGCCAAAAACACTCGCTTCGGGCAGCTCATCGCCCCCGGCGTTATGAGCTTCATGGCCGTCTGGGCGCAGTTTATGGGCGCCGGCATTCTGGGGGAAGAGCTGGTCGCCGGAAAATCCACCCACATCGAATGGTTCAAGCCCGTTTACGCCGGCGATGTTCTCACCGGCACCGCCCGGGTCACCGGCCTTTCCCGGCGCAACGCCTACAACGGCATCGCCGAGATCACCATCGAAGTCCACAACCAGCACGGAGACCTTGTCCTCACCGATGTGACGGAATCCGTGGTTCTTTACCGTCCCTGAGCGCTGAAACCCCCGCTTCTTCCCGGACTCCTTTCGCCCATCTTCCTGCCCGGCGCCGTCCACGGCGCCGGGCTTTTTTCTTTTCGTTTCACCCTCAGCGACCCATTATCTTAAGGTTGACATACATTGACAGCGGCAGGGCCATGAGATATAATTTCTAACGAAATCTGTGATAAAACACAGAGCTTTCCGATCATTGAAAGGAGCAAAAACATGAAGAAACTGTTCAGCATTCTTCTGTGCCTGGCCCTGGTGTTCAGCCTTGGCACGGCCGCCTTTGCCTCTTCCGGCGAAGCCGCCTCCAGCACAGAAATGACCGTTGCGGAGCCTACCGTCAGCGAAAGCGCCGCGGCGAATCCCGACCAGGCCATCCTTGTCGACGGCGTGGCCATGGGCCAGGTCCAGCGCCTGCAGACCACCGCTGCCGTGGTCTATGACGGCGGCGAGCTGGATGAAGCGCTGTCCACCCTGGACGGCGTGAGCGAAAAAGACGGCGTGACCACCATCGTGTCCGATCAGGACGACGTGCTGGGCATTGCCGTGCGCAACACCGGCGCTTTTGTCCTCGGCGGCGACTCCGATCCCGCCCTGGTGGCCGAGAAGATCAACTTCTCCTACGTCACCAGCATCTATTATCCCGACTGGGAAGCCTTCTGCGGCGCTATGGGCTATGACGCCGGCATGACCGTGGAAGAGATCGCGGAAGCTCTGGTTTCCAGCGGCAGCACCGGCACCTACAGCAACCTGGGCCTGTCCCGTCCCGAAACCGTCGTTCTGAACGACTATGTTCTGGACTTCGCCGGTGTCGGCACCAACGACATGGGCGGCTTCGGCGCGGCGCTGTATGTGTCCGACAACGCGGTGGCCGAGTTCAACAACTTCCGTGTCATCACCCGGGGCCCCGGCCGCGGCACCCTCTTCACCCGCTTCGACTCGGACGTCACCGTGAACGACTCTGTGTTCTACGCGGTTTCCGACCCCTCCCTCGCCTCCTCTCAGGGCTGCCCTCCGGGCCTGTTCCTGGAAGGCTCCATCCGTGCCACCAACGCGGTGGGCGGCTCCTGCGTGA
>CAZSAX010000129.1:0-4953 GCA_964605075.1 uncultured Oscillospiraceae bacterium | reverse complement strand
AAAGAGCTTGCCCATGTCCTCGCTGGTGGCATATTTGAAGGTTGTGGACTGGACGATGGGGATCTGGCGGGGCTCGCCGTTGCCGGGAGTATAGCCGCCCTGGACGCAGACAGTCTCGATGCGGTTCTGGCTCATAAGAGATCTCCTTTCGTCGGAAGCCCGGAGGCCCGACCCATTTTAAAATATAAGTTATATTTAATTATTATATCTTTTTCTCCCCGCGGTTTCAATAGCAATCATCTGTTCGTCCTATTTTTAGCGCCTGTATTGGTTTCGGTATCGTTTTTTGCGCTTTTTATAGGAAGAGAAAAAAGAAAAAAGCCAGCAATCCGTTGGGATTACTGACTTTTTCATGGAGCTGCTGAGCAGATTCGAACTGCTGACCTCGTCATTACCAATGACGTGCTCTACCTGCTGAGCTACAGCAGCTGGCGACCGAGAAGGGACTTGAACCCTCGACCTCCGGCGTGACAGGCCGGCGTTCTAACCGACTGAACCACTCGGCCAAAAGCTTTGTTATTATACAATTGGATTTCGAGAATGTCAAGCACAATCTTCAAAAAACTATTTTTTCTGAAGAAGAATGGAAAATCCGGGGCAATTTCCTTGTTTTTTCGTAATTCTTCGTAATTTTTTGCAATTTATCTGTTGTTTTTTTGCTTGGTATCCTTTATAATGATATGCGATTCTTTATATACTGAGGTTGTGATTAACATGCATGGTAAAACAAAAAATAATACGAGCTGGCGTCTCTGGCTGGTCGGTGCAGCCCTCGTCATGGTCGTTATCGCGCTGGTTCTGCTGTGCGTCCGCTGCACCAAGCAGAGTTCCGGCAAGACGGAAGAAGAAACCGTCAGCAACATTCCCGTTACTTACGAGGTCAGCGCCCAGGACGCTTCCGGCAAGGATGTCAGCGGCAAGCTGCTCGTTGTTCCCAGCAGCTACGCCCCCGAAGGCGCGGATATGACCTGCTCCGTGCTGCTGGACATCTCCTGGGTGGGCAACCGCACGCCCGAGTACCCTATGATCATCACCATCAAGGACTCCTCCTTTGTGGACAACGGCGGCCTGATTGTTTTCCATTACAAGGGCAACCAGTGGGAAGAAGTCGGCACCTACCTGATCGTGAACAACTCCGTTTCCTTCATGGTGGACAGCCTCTCTCCCTTCGCTTTTGTTCCCTATGAGTCCTACAACACCCAGCCGGAGGCGACGGCAACCCCCGAACCCAGCGCCAGTCCGTCTCCCACGCCCGAACCCAGCACCAGTCCGTCTCCCTCTCCCAGCCCCAGCCCCTCTCCCTCTCCCTCTCCCAGCCCCACGCCCAGCTCCGGCGGCACGTATTGGGTAGCCTCCACGCCGTCCCCCAGCCCCAACATCAACGAGGATCAGGACGAGACCGAACGTCCCCCCGTGGATGATGATGACAGCACCGGCACTGGCACTGGCAACGAATCCACCGGCGGCGAATCCACTGGCGGCGAGTCTACCGGCGGTGAATCTACCGGCGGTGAATCTACCGGCGGCGAGTCCACCGGCGGCGAGTCTACCGGCGGCGGCACCAGCGACTGCAGCACCAACACAGGCGCCGGCGAATCCCGGCCCGACAGCGCCGGCAACCTTACGCTGGACTGATCCAAACAATAAAACAACTCCGCTCCCGGATGGGAGCGGAGTTTCAGCTTGTCAAAAAAGCCCGCTTGCGGGCTTTTTTCAAGCTTGATTTGATCTGCTCGGCCGAAGTGAATTCGGCCGGCATAATCCTTGGGGCCCAAGGCCCCGCGGATTTACGCCCGGCCCCGCCGGGCGGCTCGCCCTGCCCGGGCTTCGCTGCGA
This sequence comes from uncultured Oscillospiraceae bacterium, assembly GCA_964605075.1. Lineage (GTDB taxonomy): Bacteria > Bacillota > Clostridia > Oscillospirales > Oscillospiraceae > CAJOIG01. The sequence continues at coordinate 3,117 of CAZSAX010000129.1, read as the reverse complement.
TATACCCACTTCTTTGACAGTCTCCAACTCCGCTCCCGGATGGGAGCGGAGTTATTCTTTTTACGATTCCATTTCCGGATGTTCTGCCGCTGTTGGCTCCGGGCTTTCCAGCAGGCCCCACAGCACCCACATCATCGGCGTAACAAGACAAAGGTTCAAACAGAAGAAGTCCTGAACCAGCGCACACAGGAGACTGCATCCAAGAGCACCGAAGTATTTCCCCTCAAAGCGCCGCCGCAGCCAGCTTTGCATGGAGCAGACGATCAGGGTCACATAGGCCAGAAGGCCCAGCAGGCCGGTGTCCGTGAGGTAGCCAAGATACGCATTGTGGGCATTGGTAACGGACGCATAGCGATAATCACCGATGGCCTCCACATAGCGGCTCCAGGTGATGCCCGCCCGCTCGGCAAAGGTGCCGATGCCGCCGCCCAGCCAGGGCCGTTCCCCAAACAGCTCCAGGCAGCGCCGCCAGATCTGCACCCGGCTGGAGCCAAAGCTGTCCTGCACATCGCCATGGAGAATACGGCTGAGCTCCCAGACGGTGCCGCTGTCCCCGGGCCAGAAATACACCACGATCAGCCCGGCCAGCACCAGTGCTGCCGCCGCAATGGCCGCCCGGCGCCGCTGCTTCTTCGGCAGCATCACCGGCACGCCGATCAGAACCAGCGCCAGCATGCCCATATAGGCCGCCTCTGCCAGACTGAAAGCCGTGATGACCAGGCAAAAGGCCGCGCAGGCCAGCAGCAGGCCTTTTTCCAGCGGATTTTTTGACTTCAGTCCGTACACGCCGATCACCGGCGTGACGATGCAGAGATACTGGCCCAGAAGGCCGGTGTTGCCGATGGTGCCGAGGAAGGCACTGTTGTAGGCCTGAAACTTGTCGTAATAATTCGTTCCGTCGGGATAAAAGCTCAAAGGGTTGCGGCCCAGAAGCTGGATCACGCAGAGGATATTGCAAAGCGTCACCGCCCCGGCCATGGCCCAGATGTACTTCCGCTTCGGCTCCCCCAGCAGAGAAACACCCCAAAAAATGCCGCCGTATAAAACCAGCGTCACCAGACCGTCATAGCGGGTGCCCAGCAGGGTCAGCTCCCAGCGCGGGGACAGCAGGGCCGAAAACGCCGCGATCAGCAGAAAGGCCGTGAGCGCATAATGGGCCGGGCGCAGGCGCAGCCCCAGCTTCTCCCCCCGCAGAAGGGCGATCAGCAGCATCAGCAGCACGCCCGCCAGCCACAGGCAGGTGGCGATGGTGAAAAAGCCCTGCTTGGCCTCGGTGATGGCGTCATAGCCCTGAAATCCCGTGAACAGGGGGAAAAACCAGAGCATGGACAGAATGAACTTGTCGGTGAGCCATTTGGCTCTGTCTAAATAACTCATAAATTCATTATATCATAGGCAGACCCGCTGCGCACCTTTTTTCTTGCGCTTGTGCCGGGAATCTTTTTGGGATATAATGAGGGGAAAATCGAATACTATGAGGGAGGTGATCTGCTTTGAGTTTTCACAAAGAATTCGCTCCCTCGGCGGAGCTTCTGGAAAAAATGGATATGTACTGGCGGGCAGCCAACTATCTTTCCGCCGGCCAGCTCTATCTGCTGTCCAATCCCCTTCTTCGCACGCCTCTGACGGAGGCCGATTTTAAAAAGAAGATCGTGGGCCATTGGGGTACGATCCCCGGCCAGAACTTCATCTATACCCATCTGAACCGGGTCATCCGGGAATACGACCTGAATATGATCTATCTCTCCGGCCCCGGCCACGGCGGCAACGCCATGGTGGCCCAGGACTGGCTGGACGGGAGCTACACAGAAGTATATCCCAACATCACCCGGGATGCCGAAGGCATGGAGCGGCTTTTCAAGCAGTTCTCCTTCCCCGGCGGCATTCCCAGCCATGTGGCCCCGGAGACCCCGGGCTCCATTCATGAAGGCGGCGAGCTGGGCTACAGTCTGGCCCATGCTTTCGGCGCGGTGGCGGATAATCCCGGCCTCATCGCCGCCTGTGTGGTGGGCGACGGGGAGGCGGAAACCGGCCCGCTGGCCGCCAGCTGGCATCTGAACAAATTCAGCGACCCCCGCCATGACGGCGCGGTGCTGCCCATTCTGCATCTCAACGGCTATAAGATTGCCAATCCCACGGTGCTTGCCCGCATCCCCCGGGAGGAACTGCGCAAGTTCTTTGAGGGCTGCGGCTGGAAGCCCTATTTCGTGGAAGGCGAAGAGCCGAAGAAAATGCACAAGAAAATGGCCGAAGCCCTGGACAACGCCATCAGCGAGATCATGGAGATCCAGAAAGACGCCCGGGAAGGCGGCGCCGCCGGCCGGGTCCGCTTCCCCATGATCGTTCTGCGCACGCCCAAGGGCTGGACCGGCCCGGAGGCCGTGGACGGCCAAACCGTGGAGGGCAGCTTCCGGGCCCACCAGGTGCCCATCCCGGCGGACACGCCGGAGCATCTGCAGATGATCGAGGACTGGCTGCGAAGCTATAAGCCCGAAGAGCTTTTTGACAAAAACGGCTGCCCGGTGAAGGCACTGCTGGATCTGCCCCCCAGGGGAAATGCCCGCATGGGCGCCAACCCCCACGCCAACGGCGGTTTGCTTCTGCGGGATCTGCGTATGCCCGATTTCCGGGACTACGCCGTGAACATCCCTGCCCCCGGCGCGGTGGAATGCGAGGACATGCGCCAGCTGGGCAGCTTCATCCGGGACATCTACAAGCTCAATGCCGACAGCCGGAACTTCCGCATCTTCGGCCCGGACGAGACCCAGTCCAACCGTCTGGGCGCCATTTTTGATGAGACCGGACGCCAATGGAACGCCGAGCTCGTCCCCGGCGACGAGCATCTTTCTCCCGAAGGCCGGGTGATGGACGGCCTGCTCTCCGAGCATGTGTGCCAGGGCCTTTTGGAGGGCTATCTGCTCACCGGACGCCACGGCGCTTTCAACTCCTACGAGGCCTTTATCCGCATCGTGGACTCCATGTTCGCCCAGCACGCCAAATGGCTCAAGGTCTGCAAGGATCTGCCCTGGCGGCAGGAGATCGCCTCGCTGAACTATCTGCTGGCCTCCAACGTCTGGCAGCAGGACCACAACGGCTTCACCCACCAGGACCCGGGCT
>CAZSAX010000128.1:0-5025 GCA_964605075.1 uncultured Oscillospiraceae bacterium | reverse complement strand
CCCCCTGCCCTGCGTAGATGCTCTGGTCGTCGTCGCCCACCACACAGATGTTGCCGCTGCCCCCGGCCAGGAGCGTGGCCAGCATGTACTGGAGGTTATTGGTGTCCTGATATTCGTCGATCAGAACATACTTGAACAGCCGCTGGTAATAGCTGCGCACCTCCTCCTGCTCCCGCAGCAGGCGCACGGTGTTGTACAGAAGGTCGTCAAAGTCCATGGCCCCCGCCTCAAAAAGCCGGGCGGCGTAGTCCTTATACAGCTCCGCCACGCCCCGCATACGGAAGTCCCCGGTCTTTTCCGCCTGGCCGGCAAAATCCGCCGGCGACAAAAGCTGATTCCGGGCCCGGTCGATCACGTCCAGTACCCACTTGGCAGGGTACATTTTTTCGTCCTTGTTCTGGCTTTTCACCACCCGCTTCATCACGGCCACCCGGTCGGCGGTATCGTAGATGGTGAAGTTTTTGGGATAGCCCAGCCGGTCCGCGTCCCGGCGCAGAATGCGCACGCAGGCGGAATGGAAGGTTCGGGCCCACACGTCCTCTGCCGCCGGGCCCAGCATCCGGTTCAGACGCTCTTTCAGTTCCCCGGCGGCTTTGTTGGTGAAGGTGATGGCCACAATGCGCCAGGGCTCCACCGGGTCCAGGGCCGCGCAGCTCTCCGCCGCCTCCCGCAGGGATTCCTGACCGGAAAGATAGGCCTCCATGCAGCCCAGCATCCCTTCGCTGGCATTGGCAGGGAGTTCCTCCGAATCCGAGGCCCGGCCGAATTTCATAAGGTTGGCCACCCGGTTGATAAGCACCGTGGTCTTGCCGCTGCCGGCGCCGGCCAGGATCAGCAGCGGCCCCTCCGTGGCCAGCACGGCGCGCCGCTGCATTTTGTTCAAATGGGGAAAACGCCGCAGGATCACTTCCCTGCGGGCTTCCAGATATCTTTCTTTAAATTCGTTCGTATTCATAGCAAAAGCATTATATCGCATGGCGCCTCTGCTGTCAAAATCATCTGCGCATTGAAGCCCGCTGACCGCCGTGGTATAATGCTTTCAAAACCTGCCGCAAGGAGCATGACCATGATCTATACATCCGTTGAACAGCTTATTGGAAAAACGCCTCTGCTGGAGCTCCGCCGTCTGGCCGAGGCCCGGGGACTGAACGCCCGGCTCCTGGCCAAGCTGGAAGGCTTCAATCCTGCCGGCTCCGCCAAGGATCGGGTCGGCCTGGCCATGATCGACGACGCGGAGGCCCGGGGTCTTCTCCGCCCCGGCTCTGTGATCCTTGAGCCCACCTCCGGCAACACCGGCATCGGTCTGGCCTGCGTGGGCGCCGCCCGGGGCTACCGGGTCATCATCGTCATGCCGGACAGCATGTCCCGGGAGCGGCAGCTTCTTATGAAAGCCTATGGCGCGGAGCTGGTTCTCACCCCCGGCGCTCAGGGCATGGCCGGCGCCATTGCCCGGGCGGAACAGCTGCACAAAGAGATCCCCGGCTCCTTTCTTGCCGGCCAGTTCACCAACCCCGCCAACCCCGCCGCTCACCGCACCGCCACCGGCCCGGAGATCTGGGCGGACTGCGAAGGCGATATCGACATTTTCGTGGCCGGCGTGGGCACCGGCGGCACCATCACCGGTGTGGGCGAATACCTGAAAGCCCAAAACCCGAACATCCGGATCGTGGCCGTGGAGCCGGCGGATTCCCCGGTTCTTTCCGGCGGCCAGCCCGGGCCCCATGAGCTGCAGGGCATCGGCGGCGGCTTCATCCCGGAGGTGCTGAATACCGGTATCTATGATGAGATCATCCCCGTCACCGGCGACGAGGCCGTCGCCGCCGCCCGGGAACTGGGCCATCGGGAAGGGGTGCTGGCCGGCTTCAGCGGCGGAGCCGCCCTCCACGCCGCCATGGAACTGGCCCGACGGCCGGAAAACGAAGGAAAAACCATCGTCCTGCTCCTGCCGGACAGCGGCGAGCGCTATCTCTCCACCCGGCTTTTTTCCGAATAAGTTCTCTCCAGACGACATTCGCCGCCCCATCCCCCTCGCCCGGCCGGTATTGGCGGTAATATGCACAAAACATCCGCCAAATTATCTATGTATTGTCATTTTTTTGCGGCCTGTAATTTCTCTGTAACTATTTTGGTGTAAACTGGTAGTATAATAACTCTAATTGTATATTTACTAATACTATTTTTGGGTATATACTTCTTTTTTATGGGAAAGCATAACCCTGTGGGCGCCCTTTGCGCCGGGCTTTCCTCCCCCTATTATGAAACGAAAGGATAAGGTGTTTCTTATGGAAAACCAGCACCAGCATCTGTCTCCTGCCACCCAGACATCCAAACACACAAAGCCGGCATCCAAAAAGCGCAAAAAGAAAAGATTCAATACCCCCCTGCTGGTCCTTGGCGTGATCCTGGCAGTTTTTCTGCTGGTCGTCCTGGCCGGATACCTGGCCTTTCATTCGGTATACAGTTCCATGAACATCCAGCAGCGGGACAACCTGGTACAGGTTTCCGCCGCCTGGACCCCGGAAGAAAGTGAGTCGGAAGAGATTCCCGAGGGCGCTGAAGTCCTGACAGCGGAAGAAGCCGAGGCCCTGGATCGGGAACTGATGGAAAATGTAAACAACAACGAACTGTTTGAAGACAAAAATGTCTACAACATCCTGCTTCTGGGCAATGACACCCGGGGCACCGGCATGAACGAACGCACCGATGTTATGCTTCTGGTGTCCATCAACACCAGCACCAAACAGATCACGATGACCTCGTTCCTGCGGGACATTTACATTTACATTCCCGGTTACTACTCCCAGCGTCTCAACGCCGCCAATGTGTTTGGCGGTCCCGGCCTTACCATCGACACGATCGAGCAGAACTTCGGCATTTCCATTGACAATTACGCCCAGGTCAACTTCATCGCCTTTGTGGACATCATCGACACCCTGGGCGGCGTGGATGTATATTTGAGCGCCGCGGAGGCCCAAGTGGTGGGCTGCGGCTATGATGCCGGCGATTATCATCTCAACGGTGACCAGGCTCTGGCCTACTGCCGGATCCGCTATCTGGACAGCGACTTCGGCCGCACCCAGCGCCAGCAAAAAGTGCTCACCTCCCTGTGGACAGCGGTAAAGGATGACCTGTCCCTGTCCACCGCCACCTCCATCATGCAGACCGTTCTCCCTCAGGTGACCACCGATCTGAGCCAGGCAGACTGCCTCAATCTGGCGCTCATTGCCACCCAGATCGGCAACTACAGCCTGTCCACACAGCAGGTTCCGACCAGCGGCACCTACTACCTGACCATGATCAACGGCATGTCCGTTCTGCGGGTGGACTTTGACGCCAACAAATCCATGCTCCTCAGCAGCATTTACGCACAGTAACCCCGCCCCATACTACAGAAAGAAAGAGACCAAGCTATGAAGGGAATCATTTTGGCCGGCGGTTCCGGTACCCGTCTGTATCCGCTTACCCGCGTTATATCCAAGCAGCTCCTTCCCATCTATGACAAACCCATGATCTACTATCCCCTGTCCACGCTGATGCTGGCAGGCATTCGGGATATACTGATCATTTCCACCCCTCTGGATACGCCCCGTTTCCAGGACCTGCTGGGTGACGGAAGTCAGTTCGGTGTCCAGCTGAGCTACGCGGTTCAGCCTTCTCCGGACGGACTGGCCCAGGCTTTTCTGATCGGCCGGGAGTTCATCGGCGATGACACCTGCGCCATGGTGCTGGGCGACAACATCTACTACGGCAACGGCTTTGTTCCCAAGCTCAACGAAGCCGTCCGTTCCGCTCAGGCCGGACGGGCCACGGTGTTCGGTTATTACGTGGAAGACCCGGAGCGCTTCGGCGTGGTGGAGTTTGACGAAAAAAAGCGGGTTTTGTCCATTGAGGAAAAACCGGCCAGGCCCAAGAGCAATTACGCCGTGACCGGCCTTTACTTCTACCCCGCCGGCGTTGCGGACATGGCCGCGCAGGTGAAGCCCTCCGCCCGGGGCGAACTGGAGATCACCACGCTCAACGCCATGTACCTGGAGCGCGACCAGCTGAATGTGGAGATCCTGGGCCGCGGCTTTGCCTGGATGGATACCGGCACCATCGACAGTCTGATGGAAGCGGCGGAATTCGTTCAGAATGTGGAAAAGCGCCAGGGCATTAAAATCTCCGCCCCGGAAGAAATCGCCTACCGCTTCCACTGGATCAGCAAGGACCAGCTTCTTGAATTTGCCCAGATATACGGAAAGTCCGCCTACGGACGGCATCTGGTGGCTGTGGCGGAAGGCCGGATGAAGAAATAAGAAGGGATTTTCGCTGACATGACGATTTTTGTGACCGGCGGCGCCGGCTTTATCGGCTCCAACTTCATCTTCTATATGCTCAAAGCCCATCCGGATTATCGGATCGTATGCCTGGACAAGCTGAGCTACGCGGGAAATCTGTCTACCCTTGCTCCGATTATGGACGAGCCCAATTTCCGCTTTGCCAAGCAGGACATCTGCGACCGGGAAGGCGTGTATAAGCTGTTTGAGGAAGAGCATCCCGAGATCGTGATCAACTTTGCGGCGGAGAGCCATGTGGACCGCTCCATCGAGAACCCCGAGGTGTTTCTGCAGACCAACATCCTTGGCACCCAGGTGATGATGGACGCTTCCCGCAAATACGGTGTGACCCGCTATCACCAGGTTTCCACCGATGAGGTTTACGGCGATCTGCCTCTGGACCGGCCGGACCTGTTTTTTACCGAGGAGACCCCCATCCATACCAGCTCTCCCTATTCCAGCTCCAAAGCCGGCGCCGACCTGCTGGCCCTGGCCTATTACCGCACTTATGGACTGCCGGTGACGGTGTCCCGCTGTTCCAACAACTACGGGCCCTATCATTTCCCGGAAAAGCTTATCCCCCTCATGATCGCCAACGCCCTCAACGACAAGCCTCTGCCGGTTTACGGCGAGGGCCTGAATGTGCGGGACTGGCTGTATGTTGAAGACCACTGCAAAGCCATCGACCTGATCATCCACAAGGGGCGCG
>CAZSAX010000127.1:0-5061 GCA_964605075.1 uncultured Oscillospiraceae bacterium | reverse complement strand
AGATGTGGCATCTGCATATGTTCACCGACTTCATGGGCAGCTTCTATCTGACCCTGGGCGGCAGCTCCGGCGGCGGCATGGGCGGCGCAGGCGGCGCTTCCGGCGAGCCTTCCGCGGAAGCCAGCGAGGGCAGCTCTCAGGTTTCCAGCGCACAGGGCGACTTCACCGAAGTGGACGAATTCCTGAAGCACGAGTATCTGAGCTCTCCCCAGTACTCCGAGTTCTCCAGCCACCGTCTGCGCTCCGAGATGGAGATCTTCCTGCCCAAGCCCTATGAGACCTGGTCCTTCGACGACGAGAACTACGGCCCCACCAAGGAAGAGTATGAGTCCCTGGGCATCGACCTGGACGCCTGGTACGAAGCTCACAAATAAGACCTTTCCCTGAGCCTGTGGCTCGATAAACAACGGCGGAAGCCGCCGGCCCCAACGGGCCGGCGGCTTTTGTCGTCCGAGCAAGCTTCGCTCATTCGCTTCCGCCGGGGCGGCGAAAGCTTATTTGCTCCGCGGCTCGTCCTCTCCAAATGCGAACCACGGTGTTGGGTTCGCATTTGGTATCTTTACAGTGAGGTGAGACTGTCAAAGAAGCAGGAATATCGCAGCGAAGCCCGGGCAGGGCGAGCCACCCGGCGGGGCCGGGCGTAAATCCGCGGGGCCCTGGGCCCCAAGGGTTATGCCGGCCGAATTTACTTCGGCCGAGCAGATCAAATCCAGCTTATCAAAAAGCCCGCAGGCGGGCTTTTTGATAAGCTGAGAAAGCCTCCCTTGGTGTAAGGGAGGCTTTCTGTTTGTTCAGAGAGAAAGAGGGTCAGATCTCGGCCCGGAAGGTGATCTGGCGGTCGCTGCAGCGGGCGCTGAGCTTCCAGCCTCTGTTTTCGGCGATGTTCCGGGCGATGGACAGGCCGATGCCGTGGCCGGGACTTTGGGCCCGGGCGCTGTCGGTGCGGTAAAAGCGCTGGAAAATGCGTTCGGTGTCGATCTCCTCCGGGGTCTCGCAGTCGTTGATCACCTGCAGCAGGCAGCCTTTTCGCTCCCGGCGAAGGAGGACCTGAATGTAGCCGCCGGGCGGGGTATACTTCACGGCGTTTTCCAGCAGGATCTGGGCCAGATGCTCAAAGGAGGTACCATCATCCAGCAGCTCGCCGGGGAAGCGGAGCTCCTTTTCCAGGCGGATGTTTTTCTCAAGGATCTGAGGGGTGAAAGAGTCCAGCAGGGCCACCAGACGGTCCTGGGGGCGGAAGGGTGCGATCTCCGGAGGCGTGACGCTCTCTTCCAGTTGGGAAAGGATCACCAGTCCGTCCGCCAGATCCGCCAGCAGATCGATCTGACCCCGGGCGCTTTGCGTCCATTCGCTGTCGCCCTGCTCCATGGCCAGAATGTCCACATCGGCGGCGATGATGCCCAGCGGCGTTTTGATCTGATGACTGGCATCGGTGATGAAACGCTTCTGCCGCTCAATATTTTCCACAAAGGGTTTCACCGCCGGCCCCGACATCAGGGCCACCAGCAGGAACACCAGCGCGAAGCAGGCAAGCCCCACCAGTACAGAGCTTTTCAGCAGGGAGCGGATGGAGAAAAACTCCTTCTCTGCGCTGAGAAATACCACTTTGTAGTTCAGGCTGCCGCCCTGCACCATATAGTAACGGTAGGAGCCGAAATTGCCCCGTTCCCGGTCGCCGGACACCAGGGCGTCCAGAAAAGCGCCGGCATCCTCGCCGGCGGAGGCGGAGAGGCTTTCCAGTTCCCGAAGGCGCTGGTCTTCCCGCATATAGCCGGAGAATATGAAGTAGTAATCCTCCTGCATGATGCCGTCGGCTTCCACGTCCACCCAGTTCTGGATCTCTTCCGGAAGCATGGCCAGCATGCCGCGGGTGGGGCCGAGCCTGCTGCCGGCCAGATAGTCCAGCCGGTTATCCAGGGAACGGTAGACGTTGCTGAGATGCACAAGATTTACCGCAAGCAGCGTCAGCAGCAAAACGGCGGCAAAGGCCTGTGTGGCGATGAGGATAAACCGGCGGCGAAGTTTTTGGGTCATGGAGCCGTCCCTTCCTGCAGAAGATAGCCCACGCCGCGCTGGGCCACGATCTGCACGTCCCGGCTCACCGCGGCCAGCTTTTTCCGCAGGGAGGACATGTGGACCCAGACCACATTGGTCTCCGCCAGGCTGTCTGAACCCCAGACCTTTTCCATAAACATGTCTGTGGACACGCCCCGGCCCGGGCTGCGGATGAGAAGCTCCAGCATCTGATATTCCTTGCCGGTGAGCTTTTCCGCGCCCAGGGGGCCCCGGAGGTTGTTGGTGCTGCCGTCGATGGAGATGCCGCCGAAGCTCAGCACGTCCGGGATGAAGGTGGGCCGCCGCCGCAGCAGGGCCCGCACCCGGGCCAGAAATTCCTCGGCATGGAAAGGCTTGGGAAGATAGTCGTCCGCGCCGGCATCGTAGCCGGTGATGCGGTCGTCCAGCCGGGTTTTGGCCGTGAGCATCATCACCGGGGTGTCAATGCCGGCGCTGCGCAGGGCGCGGAGGACCTCCAGACCGTCCATTTTGGGCATCATGATATCCAGAATGATGCCGTCATAATGCCCATGCAGGGCCATAGCCAGGGCGTCGGCACCGTCGTGGGCGGTGTCCACGCTGTAATGGGCGCGTTCCAGCATTACGCTCAGCACGCGGCAATATTCTTTTTCATCCTCTGCCAGAAGAAGCTTCATAGCGGGCCTCCGAATTTTGTTCTTTTCTTCACTATACACAATTTTTCCCGTCTTTGCATTAAAAAGAGAAAAGTTTTGCAAAACTTTCGGACAAAAAAGGGAAAAATGAGGATAAGCTGTGGCGCAGGACGAAAAAAAGCTTGTCACAGGAAAGAAAATGTGCTTAAATAAATTTAAGCAATTTGAAACAAACACAGACTTTTTACATGCATGGTATGGAGGTTCCCTTATGGGCAGAGCAGACGGTAAACTTGTGAAAAACGAAGTGCCGATGTATTATCTCATTCCTCACTTCCTCACCGAGCGCAGTGATTCGATGAACATGATCACCATCGACATTCCCATTGATCCCCTGCGCAACTATATGAATGCCAAGCGGAAAGAGGGCCATCACATCAGCCATATGGCGCTGATGATGACGGCTTATGTCCATATGGCGGCGGAATTTCCCTCACTGAACCGCTTTATTATGAACCGCCGCATCTATCAGCACACCGACATGAAGATCTCTCTGGTGGTGCTCCGGCCCGGCGGCGCCAACGACGACACCATGTCGAAGCTGGACATCCGTCCGGAGGATACCATCTTCGATGTGCAGAAAAAGATCGACGACTATGTGGAGCTGAACGCCTCCGCCGCAGAGAGCACCTCTCTGGACAAATGGATGCGGGGCATTTGCAGCCTGAACTGGCTGATGCGCTTAGGCATCAACGTGATCCGCTGGGCGGATAAGCACAACCTGCTGCCCAGGGCGGTGATTGACGTCAGTCCCTTCCATGCCAGCCTTCTTCTCACGAACCTGGCGTCCATCCGCACCAACCACATCTACCACCATGTCTACAACTTCGGAACCACCGGTGTTGCCATAGCCATGGGCAACCTGCGGGACGTTCCCAAGAAGGGCCGGGACGGCCAGGTGGAGCTGGTGCGCTGCATGCCGCTGGGCGTGGTCATGGACGAGCGCATTGCCTCCGGCCACTATTTCGCTCTGGCCTTTGCCCGCTTCAAGGAGCTTCTGGCCCATCCGGAGCTGCTGGAGCAGCCCGCCGAAGCCGGCGAGCTTTTCGGCTGATACAAAAGAAAAAAAGACCCGGACGTCCGGGTCTTTTTTTGTTGAAAGGGCGGGCTCTCCCAGGGGGCGAGAGGTGTTTCCGGAGGCGGAATCCCGGCCTCTCCCGGCGGCCGCACCGCGGCGCGAAAAGGAGGGAAATTACCGGCGGAGCTGCTTGTAAATCTCTTCGCATATGTTTTTTACTGCATCAAAGGACGCATTATCATAAATGCGTCGGTTCAGTTCGATCATGAACGAGCTTACGCGACGGTCCTGTATAAACCGCAGCGGCACCAGGGAACCGGCGAAGGGCTCGTTGACCTTTACGGAATATCCTTTGGCCCGGAAGAGATCGATGATCCGTTTGGCCTCGACCGGTCCGTCGCCGTTTACGCCGATGCACACATCGGGGAAAGATCTCGGGTCGTGCCCGGTGTAATCCATCCCGTCGTGAAAGCTGTGGCAGTCCAAAATGAGGCATCTTCCGTATGTGTCCAGACGGCGGGCGACTTTTTCCTCGAAACAACGGTGGTACTCGTCGTATATATCCAGGCATTTTAAATAGCTTTCTTCGTTTTTCAGACGAAATTGCCTGCCGTCGGGTGTGTGGGTATAGTATAAGCCCATGCCTCTGGAAGCCATGGCTTCGTCCGCATCGTTTCGATAGCGTTCGGTGTCTGTGATCAGTCTGCTGATGACGGCCACCTGTTTGTTTTGTTCGGGCACAAAATCCCACAGTTTATCTATGTCTTTGTCTGCCATGAAGTCTGCCCAAAAAGACAGCCCGTCTTTGCTTATCACAATATCCTTGAGCGCCCATGGCGGAATGACCGTGCTTGCGTGCGGAATATTTAATACGATAGGCCCCATAGCTTTCACCTTCCTCTATGTAAAGGTATAGCATTTCCGGTGTCCGATAAAAAGGACAGCACAAAAAATCCGCCCATCGAAAGATGGGCGGATTTTTGATTTAAGCTCTTAGTCCATCTCTTTGATGGCGGCCTGGGCGGCGGCCAGGCGGGCGATGGGGACGCGGAAGGGGGAGCAGGACACATAGTCCAGACCGGTGCGGTGGCAGAACTCCACGCTGGTGGGCTCGCCGCCGTGCTCGCCGCAGATGCCCAGATGGATGTGGGCGTTGGTGCTGCGGCCCAGCTTGCAGGCCATGTCCACCAGCTTGCCCACGCCCTTCTGGTCGATGCGCTCGAAGGGGTCGGACTCAAAGATCTGCTTTTTGTAGTAGGCGTCCAGGAACTTGCCGGCATCGTCCCGGCTGAAGCCGAAGGTCATCTGGGTGAG
>CAZSAX010000126.1:0-5073 GCA_964605075.1 uncultured Oscillospiraceae bacterium | reverse complement strand
ACGTGGAAGCTTACAAAAAGGTGGTGTTCGAGCCCTACGACCTCAAGTGGCTCGAAGTATGCTGAGAATTGACAATCTGAGCTTTTCTCCCAAAACGGAGGAGGGCGAAAAGACGATCATCCAGAACCTGAATCTGGTGATCGAAGATAAAAAATTTGTTGTTATCACCGGCCCCAACGGCGGCGGCAAGACCACGCTTGCCAAGCTCATCATGGGGCTGGAACAGCCCACGTCCGGCCGCATTCTCTGGAACGGCGAGGATATTACCCACCTCTCCATCACCGAGCGGGCGCGTCTGGGCGTGAGCTATGGCTTCCAGCAGCCGCCCCGCTTTAAGGGCATGACGGTCTATGATCTGCTGAAAGTGGCCGCCGGCCGGGACATGAGCCGGGTGGAGTGCTGCGAATACCTGTCCCAGGTGGGACTTTGCGCCAGCGACTATGTGGACCGGGATATGGATGTTTCCCTTTCCGGCGGCGAGGCCAAACGCATTGAAATTGCAAGCATTCTGGCCCGAAAGAGCGATTTGATGATCTTTGACGAGCCCGAGGCCGGCATTGACCTCTGGAGCTTTTCCCGCCTGACGGAGACCTTCGGTGCCATCAGCCGCCGCAAGGAATCCACCCTTATCGTCATCAGCCACCAGGAGCGGCTCATCGCCCTGGCGGATGAGATCGTGGTGCTCTCCGGCGGCAAGCTCACGGCCCAGGGCCCCACGGCGGAGATCTTCCCTCAGATCATGGGGCAGACCGTCTCCGGCTGCTCGGTATTGGAGGGGATGAAATGATGGATAAAACCGTTCGCGGCGTTCTTGATCAGATCGCCGCTACCCATGAATTCCCGGCGGATGCGGCGGTGAACATCCGTGTTGACGGTCAGAAGGCCCAGCGCCGCAGCACCAAGAATATCGAAATCGTCACCAAGACCGATAAAGACGGCATTGACGTTCACATTGCTCCCGGCACCAAGCAGGGTAGCGTTCACATTCCGGTGGTCCTCACCAAGTCCGGCTTCAAGGATCTGGTGTATAACGACTTTTACATCGGCGAGGGCGCCGAATGTGAGATCATTGCCGGCTGCGGCATCAACAACTGCGGCTGTGACGACAGCCAGCACGACGGTATCCACAGCTTCCATGTGGGCAAAAACGCCAAAGTTACCTACAAGGAAAAACACTACGGCGAAGGCGGCGGCACCGGCAAGCGCATCCTCAATCCTCAGACCATTATTTATCTGGAAGAGGGCGCCAGCCTCACCCTGGATACCAGTCAGATCCGTGGCGTGGATAATACAAAGCGTTATACAAAGGCGGTTCTCGGTCCCAATTCCGAGCTGATCGTGCAGGAAAAACTCCTGACCCACGAAAACCAGCTGGCGGAATCGGAGATGGATGTGATCCTGGAGGGCGAGGGCGCCCGCACCCGTGTGGTGAGCCGAAGCGTGGCCAGGGATGACTCCGTGCAGGTCTTTTATCCCCGGGTAGTGGGCAACTGCGCCTGCTTTGGCCATGTGAGCTGCGATGCCATCATCATGGGCAATGCCAAGGTCCGGGCCATCCCGGAGATCAGCTGCAACGATGTGGACGCCAGCCTGATCCACGAGGCGGCCATCGGCAAGATCGCCGGGGAGCAGATCCTTAAGCTCATGACCCTGGGGCTTTCCGCCGAGGAGGCGGAGGAGAAGATCCTGGAAGGCTTCCTGCGCTGAGAACAGAATAAAAAATCAGCAGCCTTTTGTGTTGGCGATTTACGCCGGCACAGGGGCTGCTGCTTTTTTTCAGACCTGTTTTCTACATTTTTCTATTAGGTGGACGCGGCTGCGGGGGAAAAAATATTTTTCCGGAAATTCTGCAAAAACTATTGACTTTGGGCAAGTAAAGAGTTACTATGCGCTTAATTTCATACCGCAAACCTATGATGAAGAGTAAGTAGCCGTTCCAATGGTTGCCACAGAGAGCCGCAGGTGCTGAGATTGCGGTGCAGTCAGGAGCGTGTGAATGGACTTCGGAGGGCAATCGGAAGGCAGTTTTTAAAGCTGCCCTATGTGCGACGGAGAGGCGCTCCGTTATCAAAGCCGCCGTATGATTGTACGGACTGAGGGGACGCGTTTTGGCGTCAAGCCGGGTGGTACCGCAGGATTTTCATGATTATTATCCTGTCCCAGCAAGCAATTGCCGGGACAGGATTGTTTTATTTTCAGGAGGGTTTTACCATGTTTATCTTATCCGGACGATGGCGGGGCTCCGCCGACGATGCACTTTGATTTACCCCGGACGAAATATCACACAGCTTTGTTATCGAAAAGGAGATATATCATGAAAAGAATCATCCCCATTCTTATGACTTTTGTTTTTGTCCTGAGCCTCTGCGCCTGCGGCTCGGCCCCTGCGGCGGAGGAAACGGCGGCTGCCGGCGATGCGCCGGTCTACACGGTGGGCATCTGCAATTATGTGGACGACGCCTCTTTGAACCAGATCGTTGAAAATATTGAAGCACGGCTGGCCGCCATCGGCAAAGAAGAAGGCGTGATATTTGAGATCGCTTATGACAACTGCAATGCCGATGCCGCGGTGCTGGAGCAGATCATCGCCAATTTCATGGCCGATGAGGTGGATCTGATGGTGGGCATTGCCACCCCGGTGGCCATGAGCATGCAGGCCGCCACGGAGGATACGGACATTCCGGTGGTTTTTTCGGCGGTATCCGATCCGCTCAGCGCGGAGCTGGTGGAATCTCTGGAAGCACCCGGCGCCAATATGACCGGCACCTCGGATTATCTGGATACAAACGCCATCATGGAGCTCATTTTTGCCGCCGATCCCGAAGCGGACTGCATTGGCCTTCTGTATGATGTGGGGCAGGATTCCTCGGCCACGCCCATCGCGGGCGCCAGGGCCTATCTGGATGAGAAAGGAATTTCCTATATCGAACGCACCGGAACCACGGTGGATGAAGTTATGCTGGCGGCAGAGGCCCTGGTGGCCGATGGCGTGGATGCTGTGTTCACACCCACGGACAACACCATCATGACCGCGGAACTCTCTATTTACGAGACCTTCCTGGCGGCCGGCATCCCCCATTACACCGGGGCGGATTCCTTTGCCCTGAACGGTGCGTTCCTGGGCTATGGCGTGGACTATGCCAATCTGGGCGTGGAGACGGCCAATATGGTGGCAGACATCCTGCTCGGCGGCGCCGAGCCTGCCTCAACACCGGTCATGACCTTTGACAACGGCACGGCTACGGTGAACACCGAGAGCTGCCAGGCGCTGGGTTTTGATTTTGACGAGATCAGGGAAATTTTTGCCCCGCTGTGCACCAGTGTGCAGGCCATCACCACCGCCGAGAGCTTTGATCAACTTGGCTGAGTCAAGCGAAGTTTTTGCGACATATAAACCACGGCCGGAAGAGCGCATCTCTTCCGGCCGGATGAACAAGGAGGAAGCATTATGACTCTGTCCGCCATCCTGTCGCTGGGGCAGACCGCCCTGGAGCTGGGGCTTATCAGTTCGCTGACGGTTCTGGCGCTGTTTTTGAGCTATTCCATGCTCAATGTCTGCGATTTGTCCACGGACGGCTGCTTCACGCTGGGCGCTGCGGTGGGGGCTGTGGTGGCCATTGCGGGCTATCCCGGTCTGTCCATCCTGGCGGCCATGGCCGCGGGGATGCTGTCCGGCTTTGTTACGGCCCTGCTCCAGACCCGCATGGGTGTGGACAGTCTGCTGGCCGGCATTATTGTGAATACCGGTCTCTATTCCATAAATATCGCGATCATGGGCAATTCCTCGCTGCTGAACATGAACAAGACGACCACCGTGTTCAGCATGCTGAAGGATGCGCTGGAAGGAACGGCGCTGGAAGGGCAGCATAAGCTGATCGTCGCGCTGCTGGCCGTGGCGCTGGTGGTGGCTTTTCTTGCGCTGTTTCTGCGGACCCGGCTTGGCCTGGCCATCCGGGCCACCGGCAACAATCCGGACATGGTTCGTTCTTCCTCCATCAACCCGGTCTTTACCACCACTGTGGGGCTCTGCGTGGCCAACGCCTTTACGGCGCTGTCCGGCTGTCTGCTGGCCCAGGGGCAGAAATCCGTCAGCATCGACATCGGCACCGGCATGGTGACCATTGCGCTGGCCTCGCTTCTGATCGGCGGCAGCTTTATGGGGAAGGGGAGCATCCTCAAGCGGGCGATCGGCGTGGTGCTGGGCTCGTTTGTGTTCCGGCTGGTATATACCGTGGCGCTGCGGTTCAATATGCCGGCATCCATGCTGAAACTGGTCTCTGCCATCATTGTGATCGTTGCCATCTCCGGGCCTTATCTCAAAAAGCAGTGGCCCTTGATCCGCCGCCGGCTTGCCCACGCCCGGCGAAAAGAGGAGGAATAATGCCATGCTGACCTTATCGCATATTTCCAAGACCTTTAACCCCGGTACGGCGAATGAAAAAACGGCTCTCCGGGATCTGTCCCTGCATCTTGCGCCCGGGGACTTTGTTACCATCATCGGCGCCAACGGGGCGGGGAAATCCACACTTTTCAACGCCATCGCCGGCAGTTTCTTCACAGACAGCGGCAGCATTCTCCTGGATGGGCAGGACATCACCTTCCTGCCGGAATTTAAACGGGCCCGGCGCATTGGCCGGCTGTTTCAGGATCCCATGCTGGGCAGTGCACCGGGGATGACGATTGAGGAAAATCTGGCGCTGGCCGCCGGGGGCGGCGGCTGGCTGTCGGCAGTGTCCCGGGCGGAAATGGCCCGTTTCCGGGAGCGTCTGGCCCTGCTGGACATGGGGCTGGAGGACCGGATGAAGCAGCCGGTGGGACTCTTGTCCGGCGGGCAGCGGCAGGCGCTGACGCTGATGATGGCCACCATGCTGCCGCCGAAACTGCTGCTGCTGGACGAACATACCGCTGCCCTGGATCCCGGCACCGCGGAGAAGGTGCTGGCCCTGACCCGGCAGATCGTGGCGGAGGAAAAGCTCACCTGCATGATGATCACCCACAATATGCAGCAGGCCCTGGAGCTGGGCAGCCGCACGCTGATGATGGACGGGGGGCGCATCCTTCTGGATGTGGGCG
>CAZSAX010000125.1:0-5104 GCA_964605075.1 uncultured Oscillospiraceae bacterium | reverse complement strand
ATGTGGACCCACCTGAAGCGCCAGGCGGGCACCTCCGCCCCCATCGGCACCCGCGGCCCCGGCGAGACCCAGCTGGAAACCGACCGCCGCCACATCCGCCGCCGCATCCAGAAGCTCTCCGAGGAGCTGGAGCAGGTGCGCCGGGTGCGCTCGACGCAGCGGAAAAAGCGGGAGAAAAACGCCGTGCCCGTGGTGGCCCTCGTGGGCTACACCAACGCCGGCAAATCCACCTTGCTCAACTGCCTCACCGGCGACAGCATCCAGACCGGCGACCGGCTGTTTGACACCCTGGACACCACCACCCGCCGCCTGGACCTGGGCGAAGCGGGCCCGGCCCTTCTGTCCGACACCGTGGGCTTCATCCGCAAGCTCCCCACGGAGCTGGTGGACGCCTTCAAGGCCACGCTGGAAGAGCTGAGCTACGCCGACATTCTTCTGCATGTCATCGACATCTCCAACCCCGACTGGGCCGAGCAGGCCCAGGTGGTGGACGACCTGATCCGCCGTCTGGGCGCCGCCGAGACCCCCTGCATCCGGGTGTATAACAAATGCGACAAATTCTTCGGCCGTCTCCCCGCCGGGGAGGACGAGGTCTGTGTCTCCGCCCGCACCGGGGAGGGGACCGGCGCGCTGCTGCACGCCATTGGCATGCGTCTGGGCGCAAGCCTTGGCCGGGCAAAGCTTCGCCTGCCCTACGACAAAGCCCATCTTCTGGACCGGCTTCGCCGGGAGGGCAATGTTCTGGATGTGCAGTACGGCGAGGAAGGCATCGATGTGCTGGCAGTTCTGCGCCCGGAGCTGCGGGAGCTTTTCAGCGCCTACGAGGTGAGTCATGGCTGAGAGACTGCGGCTTTCCGGTTACGGCACCGGCCTTTACGAAGAAAAGCGTTCCCGCTTCATCTGCCAGGTATGGCCCGTCAGCGGGGAAGAGGAGGCCCGGGCCCGGCTCACGGAAACAAGAAAAAAATACCCCGACGCCCGGCACCATGTCTGGGCCTGGGTCCTGCCCGACGGCAGCTGCCGCTGGTCCGACGACGGGGAACCCGGCGGCACCTCCGGCGCCCCCACGGCGGAAGTGCTCAAAGGCTCCGGCGTGCTGGGGGTCATGTGTGTCACCACCCGCTATTTCGGCGGCACGCTTCTGGGCTCCGGAGGCCTGGTGCGGGCCTATTCCACGGCGGCCAAGCTGGCCATGGAGAACGCCGGCAGCGAGCCCGACCCGGAAAAATGCCGGCTGAAGCTGAAGGTGCGCTGGGAAAACCTCGACCGGGTACACCGGCTTTTGCGGGAATACGGCCAGGTACTGGACACGGACTATGCCTCCGATCCTCAGGCGGCGGTGCTGGAAGCGGAGATCCTTCTGGAGCACCGGGAGGCCTTCCGGGGCCGCTTCATCGACGTGACCGGGGGCAAGGACGAGATCGTCGAAGCCTGAGAAAAAAATTTTTTAAAATTTTTCGAAAAAAATAAAGGGAAATCCAAACTTGCGTCGTATAAAGGTATTGCAGGGGAATTCTGCAGTACCTTTTTTGACCCCTTATCCTATCCAAAGGTGGTGACCGCCATGCTGCCCAGAGAGATCCGGGAAGCGCAGGAACAGCATATCATCGGCCCCTATGGCGTCCTGTCGGCCAACTCCCGGGGCCGGGAAGTTCCGGAGGCGGAGGACGACATCCGCACCGGCTTCCAGCGGGACGTGGACCGCATCACCCACTCCAAGGCCTTCCGCCGCCTGCGGCACAAGACCCAGGTTTTTCTCAGCCCCGAGGGCGACCACTACCGCACCCGCCTGACCCACACCCTGGAGGTCAGCCGCATCGCCCGCACCATCGCCCGTGCCCTGCGCCCCAACGAAGATCTGACCGAGGCCATCGCCCTTGGCCACGATCTGGGCCACACCCCCTTCGGCCACGCCGGCGAGCGGGCGCTGCGGGACATTACCGGCCGCTTCAACCACTATGAGCAGAGCCTTCGGGTGGTGGACAAGCTGGAAAAGGACGGCCGGGGCCTGAACCTCTGCCAGGAGACCCGCATGGGCATCCTCAACCACACCACCGGCGAGCCCCGGGCCAGCATGGAAGCGGACGTTGTCCGCCTTTCCGACCATATCGCCTATCTCAACCACGATCTGGACGACGCCCAGCGGGCCGGCATTGTCACCATGGCGGATGTCCCCCAGATCATCCGGGAGCGGGTGGGCCTGCGCAACTCCCAGCGCATCAACGCCATGGTCACCGACGCCATCGAAAACAGCCGGGGCGGGCTGGTGGCCCTCTCCGCCTCCATGCAGGAGGCCTACGACACCTTTTACGACTATATGTTCGAGGCCGTATACCGCAACCCCACCGCCAAAAGCGAAGAGAGCAAGGTCAAGGGCCTGCTGGACCCGGTGTGGGAATATTATGTAAACCACATTCACGAGCTGCCCCCGGAATACCGGGCCATCGCTGCCGCGGAGGGGGAGGAACGGGCCGCCACAGACTATGTCTCCGGCATGACGGACAGCTACGCGATCTATACCTTTGAAAGACTTTTCATTCCGGCCTCCTGGAGCCACAAATAAGGCCGGATAAGGCCCATACATAAAAGGAGGTGAGCCCGGCATGGCCTTTCCCGAAAGTTTTCTGGAAGAGCTGGCCGCACGCAACGATATCGCGGATGTGGTCTCCGGCTATGTCCGGCTGACCAAGCGCACCGGGGCCAACCAGTTCGGCCTGTGTCCCTTCCACAGCGAAAAGACCCCGTCCTTTTCCGTGAACACCGAGCGGCAGATCTATCACTGCTTCGGCTGCGGCAAGGGCGGCAGCGTCATCAACTTCATCATGGAGATCGAAAACCTCTCCTTCCCGGATGCGGTGCAGTTTCTGGCCCGGCGGGCAGGTCTGGAGGTGCCGGAGGACCGGCCGGACGAAAACCGGAGCCGCCGGGAGCGGATCCTCACCCTGAACCGGAACGCCGCCCGTTTCTTCCATGAGCAGCTTCTGCTCAAATCCGGGGCCCCGGCCCAGGAATACATCGCCCGGCGACAAATCGCCCCGGCCTTTGTGAAAAACTTCGGCCTGGGCTTCGCCCCGGACAGCTGGAGCGCCCTCACCGACGCCATGACCCGCCGGGGCTACACCCGGGCGGAGCTGGTGGAAGCGGGCCTGGCCCGCACAGGCAAAAGCGGCGGCGTGTACGACTACTTCCGAAACCGCCTGATGTTCCCCGTGATCGATGTCCGGGGCAGCGTCATCGGCTTTTCCGGCCGCATCCTGGGAGACGGGGAGCCCAAGTACTTAAACAGCCCGGATACGCTGGTATACAGCAAAGCCCGCAGTCTTTTCGCTTTAAATCTGGCGAAAAAGTCAAAAAGCGGATATATTATCCTGGCAGAGGGAAATATAGACGTTGTGAGCCTGCATCAGGCAGGCTTCGACAGCGCGGTGGCCAGTCTGGGCACCTCCCTCACCCCGGATCAGGCCCGGCTCATCGCCCGGTACACCAACGAAGTGGTCATCGCCTACGACGCCGACGCCGCCGGCCAGAAGGCCGCCCAGCGGGCCATCAGCATCCTGCAGCCCCTGGACATCAAAGTGAAAGTCCTGCGCATCCCCGGCGCCAAGGACCCGGACGAGCTGATCCAGCAAAAGGGCCCGGATGCCTTCCGCAAGCTCATTGAGCGCAGCGACAACCAGATCGAATACCGTCTGCAGCTTCTGCTGGAAGAAAACGATCTTTCCAGCGACGAGGGGCGGGTTTCCTATCTGAAAGCCGCCGCCCGGCTTATCGCCGGTCTGCCCGGCAGCGTGGAGCGGGAGGTCTACGGCGGCAGGGCCGCGGAAAAGGCCGGCGTGAGCCGGGAGGCCTTCCAGCTGGAGGTGGCCCGGGTGCGCAAGCGCATGAGCGCCGAGGCCAGAAAGCAGCAGACCCGGCAGGAAAGCGCTGTGACAAAAAAGGTCCAGCCGGCGGACCGGAACCTGCGCTTTGCCAACGTCCGCTCGGCCATGGCGGAGCGGGGCGTGATCAATCTTCTGTGCCGCTTCCCGGAGCTGTTCGGCGCAGTGCGCCTGAAAGGGGAGGACTTTTCCTCCGAGCCTCTGGGCCGGATCTATGACAGCCTTCTCCGCCGGGCCCGGGAACACCGTCCGGTATCCCTGGCGGCCATGGAGGGTCTGTTTACGCCGGAGGAGCTGTCGCTTCTGGCAGACATCCTCAACAAAGACGATGTGCCGGCCACCGCCGCGGAGGCGGCCCTGGCCGACTACATAAAAACCATTGAAAGCGAACACGAAAAACAAAGCGGCGTGCAGGACCTGCGTCAGTACGCCGAAAAGCTGAAGAAAACAAAAGGGTATGGTGGATAAAATGGCAACGGAAAACAAAGAGATCCTGGACGAAATCATCGAAGCGCCCGCCCCGGAGGCGGAAAAGCCTGCGCCCAAGAAGAAGAGCACGAAGAAAGCCGCCCCCAAGGCGGAGGAAGCGCCCGCGGAGGCGGAAGCCGCGCCGGCAGAGGCCGCGGCGGAAGAAAAGCCCGCCCCCAAGAAGAAGAGCACGAAGAAAGCCGCCCCCAAGGCGGAGGAAGCGCCCGCGGAGGCGGAAGCCGCGCCGGCAGAGGCCGAGGCAGAAGAAAAGCCCGCCCCCAAGAAGAAGAGCACGAAAAAGCCCGCCCCCAAGGCGGAAGAGCTCCCCGCGGAGGGCGAGGAAGCCACCATCCTGGTGGAGCTGCCCCCCGAGGCGCCCAAGCCCCGGAAAAAGAGCAGCAAAAAAGCCGCCGAAGCCGATCCCGAGGCGCCGGAGAAGAGCCCGGAGGAAAAGCTGGCGGAGATCATTGATAAATGCAAAAAGGCCGGCAAGCTCACCCCCGAGCTGGCCGAGGCCCTGGATAGCCTGAACCTGGACTCCGACGCGCTGGACCGCTTCTACAACAAGCTGGAAGACCTGAACGTGGAGACCATCAACGACGACAGTCTCCTGCCCATCAACGAAGAGGACATCATCCCGGAGCTGGATGAGATCGAAGAGGTCACGGAAGAAGAGATCGCCGACACCGAGAGCATGGTGGAATCCTTCTCCACCGACGACCCCGTGCGCATGTACCTCAAGGAGATCGGCAAGGTGA
>CAZSAX010000124.1:0-5183 GCA_964605075.1 uncultured Oscillospiraceae bacterium | reverse complement strand
TGCCCCGAAAGGACTGCATCTCTTTCTCGGAGAATTCCGCGAGATTCCGGCCCTTGTACAGGATGCGCCCGCCCACGATCCGGCCGGTGTCGGCCAGGATGCGCATGACGGAATACGCCGTGACGGATTTGCCGGAGCCGGATTCGCCCACGATGCCCAGGATCTCGCCGGGATCCAGATTGAAGGACACGCCGTTGACGGCCTGGACCTCGCCGGAATCGGTAAAGAAGGAAGTGTGCAGGTCCTGCACGCTCAGAAGATGTTCACTCATGCCGCTCACCTCTTCAGTTTCGGGTCGAAGGCGTCCCGCAGGCCGTCACCCAGCAGGTTCAGGCTCAGCACGATCAGGCAGATCATGGCCGCGGGGAACACCAGTTTGAACGGATAACTCTGCAGACCTTCCCGGGCCGCGTTGGCCAGAGAGCCCAGAGAGGGCATGGGTGCCTGCACGCCCAGACCCACAAAGCTCAGGTAGCTCTCCGTGAAGATGGCGGAGGGGATCTGCAGGGCGGTGGAAATAATGATAACGGAAATGCAGTTGGGAAGGATGTGCTTGCGTATGATGCGGCCGGGCTTGGCGCCGATGGAACGGGCCGCCAGGATGTATTCATTTTCCTTGATGGAAAGGATCTGGCCCCGGATCAGGCGGGCCATGCCCACCCAGTACAGCAGACCGAACACGATGAAGATGGACACCATGTTCGTACCCAGCGAAGCCAGGAAGGAACCGCTCTTAAACACCAGGACTTCCTTGAGCACCACCGACAGCAGAATAACGATGAGCATATCGGGCAGCGCGTAGATGATGTCCACGATGCGCATCATGATCAGGTCCACCCTGCCGCCCAGATAGCCGGAAATACTGCCGTAAAGCATGCCGATGATCAGCACAATGATGCTGGCGAACAGACCCACGATCAGGGACACGCGGGTACCGTAGACCACGCGGATGAAGTAGTCCCGGCACTGCTCATCGGTGCCGAAGATATGGGGAAAGCGCTTGCCGCCTTCGGCGATGTATTCCAGCTCCGCCTCGCTGTATTCAAAGGGAGCCAGATTCTTGGCCGTCTTGTCGCGCCGGCCTTCGATGGACAGGATCTCTTCGTAGCCGTAGGGCACGATCATGGGGGCGATGATGATGGTCAGAATGATAATGGACAAAAGCACGATGCTGATCACCGCCAAAGGGTTTTTGAACAGCTTGCGCATACCGTCCTTGAAGAAGGAGGTGCTCTCGCTCATAACGTCCTGCTGACGCTTTTCGTCTTCCGTGGCCGGCTCAAACCTGCTCAGATCCAGCTGCATGCTGAGAAACTGCTTTTTCGGCGCGGAGTTTTTCTCAAGATCTTTCATGAACGTCCTCCTTTCTTAGTCATAATTGATGCGGGGATCCACGATCTTGTAAAGAATATCGCAGATCAGGTTGGCAGCGACCATCAGCACCGACAGGAAAATGGTGGTGGCCATGATGAGGGGATAGTCCCGGTTGTTGATGCCGCTGATGAATTTGCTGCCCAGGCCGCCCACGGTGAACACGGTCTCCACCACCATGGAGCCGGTGATGATGTAAGCGATCTGGGGGCCGGTGTATGTGATCACAGGGATGAGGGAGTTGCGCAGGGCATGCTTGAAGATCATCTTCCACTTGGCCACGCCCTTGGCCCGGGCCGTGCGGATATAATCCTGGCTCAGGGCGTCCAGCATGCTGGTCTTGGACAGGCGGGTAATATAAGCCATGGGATAGGCCGCCAGCGCAATCACCGGCAGGAAATAATTGGTGTTCGTGGCGCTCCAGACCGGGAACCAGCCCAGCTTGATGCAGAACACCAGCAGCAAAAGCGTTGCCAGCACAAAGCTGGGAACCGCCGTGAACAGTGTGGAGCAGAAAATAATGATGCGGTCCGGAAGTTTATTGCGCGTCAGCGCCGCCAGGCTTCCGAATACTGTGCCGCACACCAGCGCCACCGCAATGGCCATCAGGCCAAGCCTGGCGGAGGTGGGGAAGGATTCGCCGATAATGGCAGAGATCTCGCGGCCATTCTTCAGGGAAACACCCAGGTCTCCGGAAAACAGCTGCTTCAGATACCGCACAAACTGCACCGGCACCGGCTGATCCAGACCATAGCGCGCTTCCAGCGCGGCAACCGTTGCAGGATCCAGCGCTTTCTCGCTGTTAAAGGGGCCGCCGGGCACGGCGTTCATGGTGAAAAATGTGATGGCGCATATAATAAAAACCGTTAATATGGCCAAAAGGACACGCTTGATGATATATCTTGCCATATCCTCTCTCCTTCCTGTTTTATTTTCCGTTTCTTCGTAGTTTACGCCCGCTTAATAAAAAATAAATGTGCCCCTACAGCACTATGGGCGTAAAGCGAACCAGTTTAGTATTTTAGCATACAAAAGAACACCAGTCAAGCACTTCCGTACACGACTGGTGCACTTTTCCTCTTTTTTCCGCTTACTCTTTCGGTTCTGCCAGCAGGGTCTTCTGGTCGGTGTAGATGACCATTCCGGCCCTGGCGCCCCGGGGTTTTTTCACAAAGCGGACCTGGGTCATGTCCACCGGCACCCGCCCCGCCTGGGCCGCTTCCGAATGGAAGGCCGCCAGCGATGCCGCCCGGTGCAGCGCGTCCTCGTCCGGCTCCCGTCCCTCACAGCACAGGATCACATGGGCCCCGTGGATCTTCTGGGCATGGAACCACCAGTCCGTCCGCCGGGCAATTTTGAAGGTCAGCTCGTCGTTCTGCACATTGTTGCGTCCCACCAGGATCTCCAGTCCGCTTTGGGTCTCATAGCGCAGGGGCTGGGCCGGCTTCTGTTTTTTCTTCCGGGGATCGCCGGCGCTGCGCACATAGCCGCCGGCCTCCAGCTCCGAGCGGATGTCGTCCAGATCCTGCCGGCTCCGGGCTCTTTCCAGCTCGTCCGCCACGCTGCCCAGATAATCAAGCTCCGCGCTGTTTTCCTCGATCAGCCGGGTCAGATGCTCTTCGGCCGCCTTCTTTTTCGTATATTGCTTATAGCAGGCCGCCGCGTTCTGCTGAGGCGTTTTCATAGGGTCCAGGGGAATGTTCACCGCCGGACAGTTCTCGTCGTAGAAATCCTCGCAGACCAGGTTGTCCATTCCCTTTTTCATCCGCCAGATGTTAGCGGTGATCAAATCGCCCCGGCGCTTGTATTTCTCCCGGTCCTCGCAGTCCTTGAGCTCCTGCATGCGCAGGGCCAGTTTCTTCTCCGTGCGGTTTTTGGCGCTGCGCACCAGTTTGGCCAGGTTCTTGCCCCGGCTTTTCAGATGGCTCTGCCGGTCTTTTTCCGCCCAAAAGGCCTCCAGAAGCTCGCAGCAGCTGTCGTAGGGCACATTCTCCGAGCCAGGACCATACTGCAAAATCGGCATAAAGCTGAAATCCTTAGGCTCGCCGTTCACCAGCAGCATGTGGGGCTTTTTCTCCAACCGCGCCACCGCCGCCGGGCTTTTTTCCAGGCCCCGGAATTCCATTTCCCGGGCGACCAGCGGGGAAAGCCCGGAAAAGCGCCCCGGCTCCGGCTTGGGGGGGAGCCGGTAGATCAGCCCCGGCAGCACCTGCCGGGACGGACTCATCTCCGCATCCACCCGCCGGGCAGCGTCCAGGATCCGCCCCTCCTCATCCACCAGGATAAGATTGGCATTCCGGCCCAGAAGCTCCACAGCCAGCGTTTTTTCCGAAGCCTCGCCGAATTCATTGTAGGTCAGCAGCTTCAAAAGCAGCATCCGCTCCTGCTCCGGCTGGGTGATGTCCAGAATGCGCGCCCCCACCAGATGCTTGCGCAGCAGCATGCAGAACATGGGCGGCTGGGGCGGATTTTCATAGTCCTGCCGGGTCAGACATATCCGGGCGCTGGAGCCGAAGCATACCAGCAGCCGCTCTGTGACGCCCTGGCCCCGCAGGGTAAAAACGACCGTGTCCTTTTCCGGCTGGCGGACACGGTCGATCTTCATGCCGGTGATCCGGTCTTTCAGTTCTCCACAGAGTTCTGTGACAAAAATCGCGTCAAGGGGCATCGATTCCCTCCATACACTGCTCAAACAGCTCTTCCAGCCGGGCCGTTTCGCCCCCCAGCCACAGCCAGCCGAACAGGGCCTCCAGGGCCGTGGCGGCATGGTACTGGGCCGCGGTGCAGCCGGACGGGTTGCTGTGGGCCCGGGTGTTCCGGGCCCGCTTGTAGACCGCCAGTTCTTCCCCGGCCAGCCCCGGCAGCACATGGGCCGCCGCTTTGGCCTGAGCCACGGCGGACACATAGCCCACCGTCTGCCGGTGCAGCGCCCCGTGGGTCAGCTCCCCCCGCCGGGCCAGCATGGTCCGCACCATGAGCTCATACACCCCGTCCCCCACATGGGCCAGGGCCAGCGAGCTCATGGCACGGCGCTTATCCTCGTTCATGACCTCATGAAATTTCAAAACACATCTTCCTCGTCGTCCTCCGGCAGGGCGGCAAAGGTCACATCGTCCTCATCCACAGGCACGATGCTGTCCGCCGGGGCCACGCCGGTGGCATACTGCATTTCCTGCCACTGCTGCCGGCTGATGAGCACCTTCCGGGGCTTGGAGCCCTCGCTGGGGCCCACCACACCCAGTTCTTCCATCTGGTCCACGATCCGGGCCGCCCGGGAGTAGCCCAGCTTCAGCCGCCGCTGGAGGCTGGAAACGGAGGCCTGCTTCATATCCAGCACCACATCCACCGCCTGGGGCAGCAGCTCGTCGTAGTCGTCGAAAAGCCCCTCTTCCCCGCTGTCCGCCGCAGCGCTCTTGGCGCCCTTGTCCTTTTTGTCCGCCGCGGCCCGCTCGATCTCTTCCATGATCTCGTCGCTGTAAGCCGCCTCGGCGTCTTTTTTGATAAAGTTGATGATATCCTCCCGCTCCTCGTCGCTGACGAAGGCACCCTGCACCCGGAAGCGGGTGCTGTTCATGGGAGCGTAGATCATGTCGCCGTTGCCCAGCAGCTTCTCCGCGCCGGAGGCCCCCAGAATGATCCGGGACTCCATGGCGCTGGAAACGGTGAAGCCGATGCGGCCGGGGATGTTGGACTTGATAAGGCCGGTGATAACGTCCGCGGAGGGCCGCTGGGTCGCCACCACCAGATGCATGCCGGCAGCACGGCCCATCTGGGCCACCCGGCAGATGGATTCCTCCACCTCCTTGGCGGCC
>CAZSAX010000123.1:0-5263 GCA_964605075.1 uncultured Oscillospiraceae bacterium | reverse complement strand
CCAGAACAGCGGGAAGGCTGGGCTTACCCTCGCGGCGCATGAAGCTGCCGGGGATGCGGCCCACGGCGTAGAGCTTCTCGTTGAAGTCCACGGCCAAGGGGAAGTAGTCGATGCCGTCCTTGGGACGGGCGCTGGCGGTCACGGTGGCCAGAACGGTGGTCTCGCCGTAGCTGACGAGCACGGCAGCGGTGGCAAGCTCGGCCATGCGGCCCACTTCCAGCTTCAGGGGACGGCCCGCGAAGTCCATCTCCCAGGTACGCAGGTTGTCAAAAGTCTTGTGGTTAATGATCATTTGTACTTTCTTCCTTTCCTCAATACTACAGTCAAAACGAATACGAAACTATATAAGAAAAAGGGCAGGACATATTTAGTTGTCCTGCCCTTAAACCTTCATATCCCTCAGAAAAAAGCGTAAGTGAAATTACTTACGGATGCCCAGCTTGGCAATGATAGCGCGGTAACGCTCGATGTCCTTCTTGGCCACATAGTCCAGCAGACGACGACGCTTGCCGATCAGCTTCATCAGGCCGTTGCGGCTGTGCTTGTCGTTCTTGTGCACCTTCAGGTGCTCGGTGAGCTGGCTGATGCGCTCGGTGAGGATCGCGATCTGCACCTCGGGAGAACCGGTGTCGTTCTCGTGGGTGGCGTTGTTGGTGATGATAGCCGTTTTCTGGTCCTTGGTGATCATAGGTAATTACTTCCTTTCTAAAAATTGCCGTCGGCTGAGTGAGGGGAGATCATCCCCCAGACCAAGCCCGCGGTTCCGCTTGATCACAAGCCGTATGAGAATACCACACAGCCCTTGATTTGTCAACACTTTTCTTTATTTCCGATGTTCGGCCTTCATGCGCTTTTCGTGGTGCAGAATCCGTTTGCGCAGCCGCAGGCTCTCCGGCGTCACTTCCAGCAGCTCGTCGTCGGCCATGAACTCCAGGCACTGCTCCAGGCTCATCTGCCGGGCCGGGATCAGCCGCAGGGCCTCGTCGGAGCCGGAGGCCCGGGTGTTTGTCAGATGCTTCGTCCGGCAAACGTTCACCACGATGTCCTCCTGCTTGGGGCTCACGCCCACGATCATGCCGGCATACACCGGCGTGCCGGGGGTGATGAACAGCGCGCCCCGGTCCTGGGCGTTCCACAGGCCGTAAGCCACCGCCTCACCGGTCTCAAAGGCGATCAGAGAGCCGGTGCCCCGGCGCTTGAGCTCGCCCTTCATGGGCGCGTAGCTCTCAAAGGTACTGGCCATGATGCCCTCGCCCCGGGTGTCGGTCATAAACTCGCTCCGGTAGCCGAACAGGCCCCGGGTGGGGATGAGGTATTCGATCTTCATGCGGTTGCCCACCGGGTTCATCTGCAAGAATTCACCCTTGCGGGCGCCCAGCTTTTCCATAATGGCGCCCACGCTGCCCTCCGGCACGTCCAGCAGCACCCGCTCCATGGGCTCGCAGGCCTTGCCGTCGATCTCCTTGATAAGCACCCGGGGGGGCGACACCTGGAACTCGTAGCCTTCCCGGCGCATGGTCTCGATAAGGATGGAAAGATGCATCTCGCCCCGGCCCGCCACGGCGAAAGCATCGGTGCCGTCCGTGTCGCTGACCCGCAGGGACACATCCTTCAGCGTCTCCTGATACAGCCGGTCCCGGATGTTCCGGCTGGTGACCCACTTGCCTTCCCGGCCGGCGTAGGGGCTGTCGTTGACAGAGAAGGTCATCTCAATGGTGGGGGCGGAGATCTTCACAAAGGGCAGCGGCTCCACCGCGCTCACGGCGCAGATGGTATCGCCGATGGTCACATCGCCGATGCCGCTCATGGCGATGATGCTGCCGGCGGAAGCCTCCGTCACCGGCGCGCGGCTCAGGCCCTCAAACTCATACAGGCTCACGGCCTTGGCCTTGCGGGTGGCCCGCTCGCCGTGATAATCGCAGACCATGATCTCCTCGTTCTGGCGGATGGTGCCCCGCTCGATGCGGCCCACGGCAATGCGGCCCACATACTCGTTGTAGTCAATGGAGCTCACCAGCATCTGGAAGGGAGCCTCCTCGTCCTGCTCCGGCGAGGGGATATAGTCCACAATGGCGTCAAACAGCGGCTTGAGATCCGTGCCCATCTGCTCGGGGGTCACAGAGCACACGCCGTTTCTGGCGGAGGCAAAGAGCATGGGGGAGTCCAGCTGCTCGTCGGTGCAGCCCAGGTCCATCAAAAGCTCCAACCCCTCGTCGATGACCTCATACACCCGCTGATCGGGCCGGTCGATCTTGTTGACCACCACGATCACCTTGTGGCCCAGTTCCAGCGCCCGGCCCAGCACGAAGCGGGTCTGAGGCATAGGGCCCTCCGCGGCGTCCACCAGAAGGATAACGCCGTTTACCATCTTCAGAATGCGCTCCACCTCGCCGCCGAAGTCGGCGTGACCCGGGGTGTCCACCACGTTTATCTTGGTGTCGCCGTAGCGGATGGCGGTGTTTTTCGCCAGAATGGTGATGCCGCGCTCCCGTTCCAGGTCGCCGGAGTCCATCACCCGCTCGGCCACCTGCTGGTTCTGGTGAAACACACCGCTCTGGGCCAGCATGGCGTCCACCAGGGTGGTCTTGCCGTGGTCAACGTGGGCAATGATCGCAATATTTCTCAGTTCTTTCAAAAAAATCACACCTTTTCTATTTACCAAAAAAGGATTTTACCACGGCATTTTTTCAAATGCAACCTATATTATGATATTATGTCTCAATTCCGCAATTGAAATAAAAGAAAAGGTATGTTATATTGAAGCTTACTGAAAAAACGCAAGAAAAGGGAGCAGCGTCTTGGCACCCATCGAAAAACATTCCATGACAACCGGATCGGAATGGAAGCATATCCTGTTGTTTTCCCTGCCCATCATGGCAGGCAATCTTCTCCAGCAGCTGTATAACACCGTGGACGGCATCGTCGTGGGCAACTTTGTCTCCCAGAACGCCCTGGCCGCCACCGGCACCGCCGGCACCCTGGCCATGGTCTTTCTGGCCTTTGCCATCGGCTTCGGCAACGGCTCCGGCATCATGGTGGCCCAGCTTTTCGGCGCCCGGCGCTACGAAGACCTCCGGGCCGCCGTCTCCACCGCCCTGATCCTTCTGGTGGGCATGGGTCTTGCTTTCTCCGTCTTCGGCTGCGTCTTTGCCCGTTTCCTGCTGGCCAGGCTGATGAATGTGGCCGCCGGCGAGGTGCTGGATCATGCCGTTTCCTATTTCGCCATTTACGCTCTGGGCTTTGTGCTCCAGTTCCTGTATAACGCCGTGGCTGCCATTCTCCGGGCCCTGGGGGACAGCCGGGCCACCCTGTATTTTCTCCTGGTCAGCTCCGTTCTGAACCTCCTCCTGGACCTTCTGTTCGTGGTGGGCTTCGGCTGGGGCGTGGCCGGTGCCGCCATTGCCACCGTTATCTCCCAGCTGGGCAGCGCCCTGGTCAGCGTCATCTACATGTTCAAAAAATACCCCATCTTCCGCTTCGGCAAGGGCGAGTTTGTGTTCCATAAGGACAAATGCCTGCTCTGCCTGCGCCTGGGCATCCCCACCACGGTCCAGCAGTCCATCGTCAGCTTCGGCCATGTGTTCATCCAGCGTCTGGTGAACTCCTTCGGCGAAGCGGCCATGGCGGCCTTCATGGTGGGCGGCCGCATCGAAAACTATCTCTTCGTCCCTGCCATCGGCTTCAACACCGCCATGGCCACCTTCACCGCCCAGAATGTAGGCGCCCGGAAGTATGACCGTGTCCGCCGGGGCTGCCGCGCCACGCTGGGCATGACCTTCGGCATCGCCATCGTCCTGGAGCTCGTCTCCTACCTCTTCGCCGCGCCCATCGCCCGGCTCTTCGGTGTCTCCGGCGAGGCCCTGACCCTGGCCGTGTCCTATGTGCGCTTCATGAGCTTTGTGTTCTGGCTTTTCGCCGTGTATATGACCTTCGCGGGGCTTCTCCAGGGCGCCGGCGATGTCATCATCACCACCCTCTGTTCCCTGGTGGCTCTGGCCCTGCGGGTCAGCCTTTCCTATCTGCTGGTCTACGCCTTCGGCGTGGGCTGCGAAGCCACCTGGCTGGTCATGCCCATAGGCTGGCTGGCCGCCCTGGGCATCTCGTCCGGCCGTTACTTCAGCGGCCGCTGGAAAACGAAAGGAATCGTCAAGCATGAATAGCAGCTTTTTCGCCCTCATCAGCCGCATGCGCCACATCGGCCGCTGGGGCCTCATGCGCTCCACCATCCCCGAAAACATCCAGGAGCACAGCCACATGGTGGCAGTTCTGGCCCACGCCCTGGCAGTGATCCGCCGGGATGTGTTCGGCCAGGCCTGTGACCCCAACGCCTGTGCGGCGGAGGCCCTGTTCCATGACGCCTCCGAGATCCTCACCGGCGATATGCCCACCCCCATCAAATACAACAATCCCGAGATCATCGGGGCTTATAAAGAACTGGAACGCCAGGCCGGCCGCAGGCTGCTGGAAAGCCTGCCGGCAGAATTCGCCCCGGCCTATGAGCCGCTCCTCGCCCCGGTGCAGGAACACCCCCTGGTAAAAGCCGCCGACAAGCTCTCGGCCTACATCAAGTGCGTGGAGGAGCGCAAAGCCGGCAACGTGGAGTTTGCCATGGCGGAAAAGCAGACCCTCAAAGCCCTGCAGGCCATGGGTCTGCCGGAAGTGGACTACTTCCTGGCCCACTTCATGCCCGCCTTCGAGCTCACCCTGGATGAGCAGCAAACCGGAATCAATTAAAAAAATAATTATAAACAGCAATATCAGGAGGACAAACCCATGCTAGCCACTGAAAAAACCATGGACAAGATCAAAGCCCTCTGCACCAACCGCGGCTTCATCTTCCCCGGCTCCGAGATCTACGGCGGTCTCGCCAACTCTTGGGACTACGGCCCTCTGGGCGTTCTGATGAAGAACAACGTCAAAGCCGCCTGGTGGAAGAAATTCGTCCAGGAATGCCCCTACAATGTGGGCCTGGACGCCGGCATCCTCATGAACCCCCGGGTCTGGGAAGCCAGCGGCCACGTCTCCAACTTCAACGACCCCCTCATCGACTGCAAGGGCTGCAAGCGCCGCCACCGCGCCGATAAGCTCATCGAGGAATGGGCCATGGAAAACCAGGTGGATGTGAACGTGGAAGCCATGACCAACGAGCAGATGGTGGAATACATCCGGGAAAAGCAGATCCCCTGCCCCGGCTGCGGCAAGTGCGACTTCTCCGACATCAAGAAATTCAACCTCATGTTCAAGACCCACCAGGGCGTCACCC
>CAZSAX010000122.1:4963-5323 GCA_964605075.1 uncultured Oscillospiraceae bacterium | reverse complement strand
CGACCTGAAAAAGGACGCCAATCCCCAGGTGGTCCTCAATACTCTTTACAAACAGACGGCGCTGCAGACCAGCATTTCCATCATCATGCTGGCCTTGGTGGACAACCAGATGCAGCCCAAGATCCTGTCGCTGCGGCAGATCCTGGACGAATACATCCGTTTCCAGGAGGACCTGATCGTCCGCCGCACCCGCTACGACCTGAAAAAGGCCCAGGAGCGGGCCCATCTGCTGCAGGGTCTGCTCATTGCCCAGGACAACATCGACGAGGTCATCCGCATCATCCGCTCCCGCTACGACGATGCCAGGGAAGCCCTCATGGAGCGCTTCGGGCTGGATGAGGTCCAGGCCCAGGCCATTCT
>CAZSAX010000122.1:0-4953 GCA_964605075.1 uncultured Oscillospiraceae bacterium | reverse complement strand
ATATGCGTCTGAAGGCCCTGCAGGGCATGGACCGGGAAAAGCTGCAGAAGGAATTCGACGAGCTGCAGGAAAAGATCGCCTATTACCAGCAGGTGCTGGCAGATGAAGGTATGGTGCGCGCCATCCTCAAGGAAGAACTCACCGCCATCCGGGACAGGTTCGGCGACCAGCGCCGCACCGAGATCCAGGATGTGGAGGACGAGATCGACATCGAGGATCTCATCCCCGAGGAAGAATGTGTCTACACCCTCACCCACAACGGCTACATCAAGCGCCTGCCCGCCAGCGAATACCGGGCCCAGAACCGGGGCGGCCGGGGCGTGAAGGCCATGAGCACGAGAGAAGAAGACTTTGTGGAGACGGTGTTCACCGCTTCCAGCCATGACTGGATCCTCTTCTTCACCTCCACCGGCCGGGTCTACCGCAAGAAGGGATACAGCATCCCCGAGGCCGGCCGGAACGCCCGGGGCACCAACATCATCAACATCATTCCCGTGGAGCCCGGGGAAAAGGTGCAGGCCATGATCCATGTGGAACGCCTGGAGGGCGAGGACTATCTGGTTCTTGTCACCGCCGGCGGCACGGTGAAGCGCCTGCGCATCGATGAGCTGAAAAACATCCGCAATGTGGGCATTCGGGCCCTGGTGATGGAAGAGGGCGACGAGCTCATTTCCGTCATGCTCACCCGGGGCGACAGCAACATCCTCATCGCCACCCGGGAGGGCATGGCCATCTGCTTCGATGAAAACGACGTCCGTCCCATGGGCCGCAGTGCCATGGGCGTGCGGGGCATCCGGCTCCGGGAGGGCGATGCGGTCATCGGCGCGGCGGCGGCCTTTGAGGGCGGCATGGTGCTGTCCGTTACCGAGCACGGCTACGGCAAGCGCACCCCCACCGAGGAATACTTCCGCGGTGGCGAGGCCCAGAAGAGGGGCGGCTACGGCATGAAGAACTACAACATCACTCAAAAGACCGGCTCCGTGGCGGCTATGAAGATCGTCCGGGAGGACGAGGATCTGCTCATGGTGGCGGACGACGGCGTCATCATCCGTACCGCTGTGGATGCCATCAGCGTCTACGGCCGCTCCACCCAGGGCGTGCGCCTCATGCGCGTCAGCGACGGCGCCAAGCTCATCTCCATCGCCACCACCGAAAAGGAGGAGGCCGAGGAGACCGAAGCCCCGGCGGAGGAATGAAAGAAGTAAGCATCTATACCGACGGGGCCTGCTCCGGCAATCCCGGCCCCGGGGGCTGGGGCGCGATCCTGCGCTACGGAACGGCGGAAAAGGAGATCTCCGGCGGGGAGGCCATGACCACCAACAACCGCATGGAGCTCACTGCCGCCATCCGGGCCCTGGCGGCTTTGAAGGAAAGCTGCGTCGTGGATCTTTACACCGACAGCCAATACCTTGAAAAAGCCATCAACGAGGGCTGGATGAAATCCTGGAAAGCCAAGGGCTGGACCAAAAAGGGCGGCCTGAAGAATGCGGAGCTCTGGCAGGAGCTGGACGGGCTTCTGCAGAAGCACCAGGTCACCCTCCACTGGGTCAAAGGCCATGCGGACAATCCTTATAACAACCGCTGCGACGCCCTGGCGGTGAAAGAACGGGAAAAATTCGCATAATCGCATAATATAGTAAAAGGCATGGGAACTTTCCCATGCCTTTTACTGTTACTATTTCCATTTTGCTCTCCCTTTTGTAAAGGGAGGTGCCCCGCAGGGCGGAGGGCTTGTCAGACCATGACCAGCTTCGCCGCGCCATAGATACCGGCATCGTTGCCCAGGGTGGCCAGCAGAATGGGTGTTCCCCGGCAGGCGTGGAAGGCGTATTTATGGAAATAATCCTCCACCCGCAGCCGCAGAAACTCGCCTGCGTGGGAAACGCCGCCGCCCAGAACGATGGCCTCCGGGTCAAAGGCGCAGCAGGCCATGGCCAGGCCCCGGCCCAGCCGCTCGCAGGCCCTGTCCACGAGGGCGAGAGCCGTTTCCTCGCCGGTCTTGGCCCGGTCAAAGAGTTCTTTGGCGGAGATATTCCCCAGACCGGCCTCCTTCGCCAGCCGGCACAGGCCCGTGGCGCTGGCGTACTGCTCCAGACAGCCCTGGTTGCCGCAGCCGCAGGGAAGACTTTCTTCCGGCTCCACGCACAGATGCCCCAGTTCCCCGGCGGCGCCGTGGGAGCCGGGCAGAAGCTTGCCCCCCAGAACCAGCCCCGCGCCCACACCGGTGCCCAGGGTGACCATGAGCACATCCTCAAAGCCCTTGCCGCCGCCCTGCCACTGCTCGCCGAGAGCTGCGGCATTGGCGTCGTTGCAGCAGAGCACCGGCGCGCCGGTAAGCGACTGCAGCGCCTCGCCCGGGGAAAACGCGCCCCAGCCCAGGTTCACGCAGCCGTTGACGATCCCGTCCGCCGTTACCGGCCCGGGTACGGCAAGACCGATCCCCGCCGCCGGCCCCAGCGCTTTGGCGATGTCCGGCAGGATGTTCTTCCCGCCCTCCCGGGTGTCGGTGGAGATCTCAAATTTTTCGGCCAGAAGGCCATTTTCAAAGCGTCCGATCTTTATCGTGGTGCCGCCCACGTCTACGCCGTAATGTGTCATGGCGCTATGTAGCTCAGAACGGCGGTCTGTTTTGCGCTTTCGGGCGAAAGCTCCAGCTCGTTGCCGTCATAGATCACAACATCTTTCCGCAGGGCTGTAAACTGGTCCAGGGTGCCGATCTCGTCATAACCGAAACGGCCCTCCAGACGGTAATGCATGGGAATAACCACCCGGCAGCCCAGCGTTTCCGCCAGCTTGTGAGCGGTTTTGGCGTCTATGGTGTAATAACCGCCCACGGGCAGAAGCAGGGCGTCCAGGCCCCGCAGCTTTTCCATCACAGCTTTGCCGGGCCGATGGCCCAGATCGCCGCAGTGGGCCAGGGTCACGGAGCCGTCGGAGATAATATGTATTTTATTCGTGCCCCGGAGTCGTCCTTTTCGCTCATCGTGGAAACTGTCCAGCGTTTCCACGGAAAGGGTGCAGGGGCGTCCCGTGAGGCTCACGCACTCCACCGCGCTGTGATCCCGGTGCTCATGGGAACAGAGAACCGCCTCTGCCTCGGCCCGCAGCAGGCCCAGGCCCGGCACGCGGTGGTCTTCGTAGGGGTCAAGGATCAGCGAGCTGCCTCCGGAGGAAAAGCGAAAGCAGGCGTGACCCAGCCACTGGATCTTCATAAAATCACCTCAAAGATAGTATACACTATTTTGTCCGGTTGTGGTATGATATTTAAAAACAAAATGAGGCGGTGCGATATGAGTCTGTTTTTAACGCTGTCCTGCCGGTCCCGGCAGACGCTGGATTCCATAAAAACAAGCTTTCAGAAAAAGACGGACAGCACGATCCATGTGGGTGCCGGCTGTGCGGCCACGGCGGCGGATGTGCTGCGCCGGCACCGGGTGAAAAAGCCCCTGGTGCTGCTGCCGGCCGGGCCCTGTGCCGGGAAAAAAACGGTGCTGCAGAGCCTGGAAGAGGGCGAAGTTGCCTTCGTGCCCTGGGAGCTGGATGGGCCGGTCCATGTCCGGGACATCGAGAACATCCGTCTGTACTATATCGGCGCCGGCTGCGACAGCTTTGTGGCCCTGGGCAGT
This sequence comes from uncultured Oscillospiraceae bacterium, assembly GCA_964605075.1. Classification (GTDB taxonomy): domain Bacteria; phylum Bacillota; class Clostridia; order Oscillospirales; family Oscillospiraceae; genus CAJOIG01. Next base: position 1,327 of record CAZSAX010000122.1, on the reverse strand, counting down.
GATGAGCTTCTTGCCGCGGCCAAGCTGGCGGCAGCCCGGGTGACGCAGCCCAGGAAAACCGCCGGCGAGCTTTCGGGAAAGACTTTGCGGAAAAAACCTCCGGTGATCATGGCCATCCCCACCGGCCTGGAGAGCCGGGTTCTGGCGCCGTCGCTGACGCTGGAAGGCGGCCTTTCCATGAATGGCGAACGCCTGCGCCCGCCGGTGGTGCTTCTGGACCGGGAGCTTCTGCCGGAAACGGACCGGCAGACCATGGCGGCGGTGTGTCTGCGGCTGTTTGGTCTGGCGGTGGAAGGGCTGCTGGATCCCCGCAGCAAAAACCGCCAGAATCAGCTGCGCCTGTCTGCGGCGGCGCTGCTGGGCCATCTGGAGCGCCTGGCGGAGGACTGCTTTGCGTTGGAAGATGACCTGTTCCGGGAAGCGGCCTGGCTGGGCGGCCAGCGGGGCGCTTATGCCCTGGCGCTGGCAGAGGAGGCCGGAAAAGAGCTGGACATCCACCCCGGCGCGGCCCTGGCGGCGATCCTGCCGGCGCTGCTGGAGCTTTATGCAAAAAAAGCGCCGAAGGCCATGGAGACCCTGAATAGCCTTTGGGGGGAATATGGGGATTACACGAAGGAAGAACCGGAGGCACAGGAACCGGCGCCGGCGGAAGAGCCGGCCGCTGAGCCTGCGGCGGAGACCGAAGCCGAAACAGTGACCCCGCCCCCGGCGGATCTTCTCTGGCAGATCCGGAATCTGGCCTGGCGCTGCGGCTTGCCGGAACAGCTGCCTGTGCTGGACGATGCGATGCTTTATACCATCGCCGAGAAGGCCGCCAGGACGGTCAATGCCCATGGCGCCGGCCCCCTGGTTCTGGGGCCCAAGGCCCTGCAGGCCCTGCTTCGCAAAGCCTGTGGACAGGAATGAATTCCAAGATTATGTCAACAGCCCGCCGGGACGTCCGGCGGGCTGTTGTTTTTATGTTATCGTTTCACGTGAAACATTGACGGCTGTTTTTCAGGCTTCCAGCCATTCCTTTCCGCCCATATAGGGCTGCAGGGCCTTGGGGATGCTCACCCGGCCGTCGGCCTGCAGGTGGTTCTCCAGGAAGGCGATGAGCATACGGGGCGGTGCCACGACGGTGTTGTTCAGCGTGTGCGCCAGATAGAGCTTGCCGTCCTCCCCCCGGACCCGGATCTGCAGACGGCGGGCCTGGGCATCGCCCAGGTTGGAGCAGGAGCAGACCTCGAAGTATTTCTGCTGCCGGGGGCTCCAGGCCTCGATGTCGCAGCTCTTGACCTTCAGGTCGGCCAGGTCGCCGGAGCAGCACTCCAGCTGACGCACGGGG
>CAZSAX010000121.1:0-5325 GCA_964605075.1 uncultured Oscillospiraceae bacterium | reverse complement strand
TATGTCTACGACACCGTCCAGCGCCTGTACGACAGCCAGTTCGGCGCGGACGTCTCGGACATCGGCAAGTACATCAAGCTCGGCAAGCTCGGCGAGGCCTTCCGGCACGAGACGCAGTGCGTTCTGCTCATCGACGAGATCGACAAGGCCGACATCGAGTTCCCCAACGACCTGCTGTGGGAGCTGGACAAGATGGAGTTTTACATCCCGGAGACCAAGGAGACGGTCAAGGCCCTCCACCGCCCGGTGGTCATCATCACCTCCAACGCGGAAAAGGAGCTGCCCGACGCCTGTTTGCGCCGCTGCATTTTCCACTACATCGAGTTTCCCGAGGCGGAGATGATGGAGCGGATCGTGAAGGTGCATTTTGAAAACCTGGACGAGACTCTGCTGGCCCAGGCGCTGGACGCCTTCTATGAGCTGCGGGCCCTGCGGGGGCTGCAGAAAAAGCCCTCCACCTCCGAGCTGATCGACTGGATCCAGGCCCTGCAGATCGGCGGCGTGGCGGCGGAAAAAATCGCCGAGAAGATGCCCTTTGCCGGGGTTCTGCTGAAGAAAAATGAGGATCTGGACGCGCTGATGAAGAGTCTGGAGCCCAAGCCCGGCCGCCGCTGGTAAATGTTTACGCGGTTTTTCTACCTTCTGCGGGCCCGGGGGCTGAAGGTAACGATGAAGGAATGGGAGACGCTTCTGCAGGGGCTGGAAATGAACCTGCATCACAGCTCTCTCATGGGCTTTTATACCCTGGCAAGAGCGATACTGGTGCATACCGAGGCGGATTTTGACCGCTTTGACCAGTGCTTTCTGGAATATTTCAAGGGCGTGAAGCACTATGAAGAGCTGCCCAAAGAGCTGGAGGAGTGGCTGAACACGCCCATTGAGGGCCTGGAAGTGGACGAGGCGCTGCTGAACCAGATCGACCTGGACATTGAGACCATCCGGGAGATGTTTGAGCAGCGGCTCAAACAGCAGAAGGAGCGCCACGACGGCGGCAGCCACTGGGTCGGCACCGGGGGCACCTCCCCCTTCGGCAATTCCGGCTTCCATCCCGGGGGCATCCGCGTGGGCGGCGAGGGCCGCTACCGCAGCGCCCTGCAGGTGGCCGGGGAGCGGAATTTCCGGGATTTCCGGGACGACCAGGTGCTTCATACCCGGCAGTTTCAGATGGCCTTCCGCCGCCTGCGGCAGTTTTCCGCCCTGGAGGACGGGCCCAAGGATGAGCTGCAGCTGGATCAGACCATCAAGGAGACCGGCGACAACGCCGGGCGGCTGAAGCTGGTGTTTGACCGGCCCCGGCGCAACAGCGTCAAGCTGCTGATGCTGTTTGACTCCGGCGGCAGCATGTGGAGCCACACCAAGCTCTGCTCCGCCCTGTTTCAGGCGGTGAGCAAGGAGTCCAAGTTCAAGGATCTGCGCATTTACTATTTCCACAACTGCTTTTACGACAATCTTTACACTGCCCCCTCCTGCAGCCCGGCTACGGCGGCGGATTCGGAGTGGGTGCTGAACAATCTCAAGCAGGATTATAAGGTCATCGTGGTGGGGGACGCCGCCATGGCGCCCTATGAGCTCATGAGCCCCGGGGGCTGTTCGGACTATTATACTTATAATGCGGAGCCCGGCATCGTTTGGATCGACCGCTTCCGGGACCACTATGACCGGATGATCTGGCTCAATCCTACCTCGGAGCAGTACTGGGAGCAGGGCTACGGCAGCGAGACGGTGAAGATCATCAAAAAGCATGTGCCCATGTACCACATGTCCGTCAAGGGCTTGGAACAGGGTCTGCGGGAGCTGATCAAGGCCCGCTAACCGACGGAATAAGACGTAGCCTGCGAGGCCCGGGACGGGCAGACCCAAATGAAAAAACGGATGGGAAGATCCCATCCGTTTTTGTTATGTGCGGGGATATCAGCCCTGGAATTCGGACCAGGTCATGACCAGACCAAACTCCAGATACATGGAGATGGTGGTGTCGGCGTAGGTGTCCTCGGTCATGGCTTCGATGTTGGCCAGGTCGCCGGCCAGGATGTCGGCGGGGCCGCCGGTGGAGTTCACGGCGTCGGTGAGGTACTGCTTGTAGCCGTCGAAGGTCTTGTCATAGCCGGAGGCGTCGAACAGCTCGAAGCTCTGGGCCTCGCCGGAGGAAGCATCGCCTTCCACGGCGTCCACGGGAGCGGCCTCAGCAGCAGGCGCGGCCTCGGCGGCGGGGGCAGCCACAGCAGCGGCAGGCGCGGCGGCTTCGGCGGCGGGGGCCTCGGTGGTTTCTTCCTTGGAGCCGCAGGCGCACAGGCACAGGACCATGACCAGGGCAAGAATCAGGGCAAGCATCTTTTTCATTGTTTGTTCTCCTTTTCAAAAAATTGCATATATCATGCAAAAATATTATACGCTGCCGGCGGAAAAAAGTCAACGAAAGGCAAGTCCGGAAAATGACGGCCGGGGGAGCTGTAAAAGAATCTCCCCGGAGCCTGTCGGGGCAAAGAAGCGGGCATAATGCAGCAAAGCCCGGGCAGGGAGAGCCGCCGGCCGAATTCCCTTCGGCCGAACAGATGGAATCCAGCTTGAAAAAAGCCCGTTTGCGGGCTTTTTTGACAAACGGGAAAGACCGTCCTTCCGGAGAAGGACGGTCTTGTTTAAAAACTCAATCAGGCAGCGGGCTCTTCGGAGGGCTCGCCGGAGGCGCTGGGATCGCCAGCGACCATGGCAGAGGTGTCCGCCTCGGGGCAGCCGGCGGCGACCCAGGCGTCATAGGTCAGGATCATTTCGCCGGAGAACATGGGGGTCAGGTAGGTGCAGGCTTCCACTTCTTCCGCGGTGGTGCAGGCAGCGATGGCTTCGGCAGCAGCGGCCTTCTCGTCATCGGTGGGGGCGCCGGCGTTGGCGTAAGCGGTGCAGTAAACCTTGTAGGCTTCCAGGTCGCCGGCAGCGGCGGCGGGAGCGGCGGGAGCAGCTTCGGCAGCGGGAGCGGCCTCAGCAGCGGCAGGGGCGGCGGCTTCGGCGGCGGGGGCCTCGGTGGTCTCTTCCTTGGAGCCGCAGGCGCACAGGGCCAGGACCATGACCAGCGCCAGGAGCAGAGCAACGATCTTCTTCATTTTTCAAAACTTCCTTTCAATTTTTCATCCTCTCAGGATGCGACAGGCATTATATAATGGATTTTCCAAAAAGTCAAACAGGAAAAGGCCAGGCGGCGGGGGCGTCAGCCCAGGATCACCGAGCCGGTGGCTTCGTCATAGCTGAGGGACAGGCCCAGGGCCTCCATGAGGCTGCCCAGGTCGAAGCGGAACTGGCCGTTTTCTATCTCGCCGGCCACGGTGGCAGAAAGCACCGGCTGGCCGTTGATGATCAGCTCCAGGGGGTATTCGCCGGGGAGCGCCTCTTCTTCGCTTTCCAGGGGCTCCACGGTGATGCTGCCGTCGGCATTTTCGGTGACGATGCCGTTGACGGTGCCGTCCACGACGGTCAGTGCTGCCAGGGTGGAGCTCTCGGTCACGTTCCAGACCGCGCCGCCGTCCAGCGTCAGCTCCACGCCCCAGAAGCTTTCATAGCCTTCGGGGTTGAGGATGTACTCGCCCTCGCACTCCGCTTCGCAGAAGGCGTTCCAGTCGGCGCAGGTGTTGGACTGGATGGCGCCGGTGAGGACGGTGCTGTCCAGGGTCAGGCGCAGGGCGCGCTGATAGTCGTCGTTGATGATGTCGCCGGTGACATCCATGTTCCGCAGAACATAGTCGCTGCCGGGGGCGGCGTCGCCGTCGGCCACGTTGTTGGCCATGGAGTCGGAGTTGATCATGGCGTGGATCAGAACGCCGCTGTGGCTGAGCATCTCGGTGCCTTCCAGAAGGACGTTGGCCTGGGTGGACTTGGTCACGATGCAGGCGCCGGAATAGCGGGCGGTGTAGGCGCTGAGATCGGCGCTTTCCAGCTCCTTGTCGGTGGCAAGGAGGCCGCCCTGCATATACAGGGTGCCTTTTTTGGTGTTCTTGGCGCCGGAGCCGCCCATGTCGGGCATATGGAACTGCACGGCGGTGCTGCCGCCCCAGATCTCGGTGGAGAGCACTTCACCTTCGGTTTCCAGATAGTCCCCGGGCGCCACGTCCTGCATGGCGGTCTGGCCCATGAGGGCCCGCAGCTCGGTGCCGGTCAGGGAGCAGTCGGTATCCACGCCGTAGATCTCGCCGTTGTTGGAGGCCACGATGCCGTCGGAGCCGCCGATGATCCGGGAGCCGTAGAGGAAGAGGTGGCAGCTGGTGTCGGCATAGGCGCCGTAGCCGTTGGCGGAGTAGGCCATGCTGTTGTAGGACACCAGATCCAGGCTGCTGCGGGCGGAGTCGGTGGAGTAGGCGCCCCAGGTGCGGCTGACGATGGCGGAGTTGTAGAGGTAGGTGATGCTCTTGCCCTGGGGCTGGATGCCCCGGGCGCGGCCGCCGGAGTTGCCGAAGCTGATGCCGCCGGAGATCTCGGCCGTGGAAGCGCCCACGGTCTCCAGAAGGCTGTTCCGGTAGATCACCACGGGCACTTCGGTGGTGCCGGTACCGCCGCCGGCGGCGCCGGCCACGGTGGAGCCGCCGTAAACGTCGCTGTAAACTGCGCTGCGGCCGCTGCCCTCCACATAGGCCAGAAGGCCGCGGATATCCAGATAGCTCCAGCCCTTGGCGGAAATGACGGGCTCAAAGCTGTCCTCGCTGCCGCCGTCCCGGGTGATGAGGACGGAGTCATAGCTTTCCACGCCCCGGGCGGCCATCCAGTCCGCGGCGGGGGCGCTGAAGTCCAGGCCGCTGCCCTCGATGGTGATGTTTTCCGCTGTGCCGCCGATGGTGTAGAACTCGCCCTTGTCCTCGGCCAGTTCGCTGTAGAAGAAGTTCACGCTGGGATCGTCGGCTTCAAAGAGAAAGCCGCTCACGGCGGTGTCGGTCTTTTCTCCGCCGTCATAATAGCTCAGAGAAAAGCCCTCGGCGGCCTCCCGGTCGGGATTTTCCCCGGTGTCGGCCATAGTGATGACGGCGTCGATGCCGTCGTCCTCCACGGCGGTGGTTTCTGCCGAAGCCTCGCCGGAGGAGGCCAGGCTGCTTACGCCAAGGCTCATCATCAGGATCAGAGCCAGAAGAAGTGCCAGGATCTTTTTCATATGCCGTATCTCCTTTTGATAATTCTGAAACAATACTAGCACAACACCCCCTCTTCCGCAAGTGGACTGCCCCAGATTGTACGGACAGCACAAAAAAGACCCCTGGTAGGGAAATATTGAGTTTTAAGCGGAGTGGCGCAGCGTTAGCGGCGCCACTCCAGTTTTTAACTGGATGCGCTGGTGATTGTAGAAATAAATGT
>CAZSAX010000120.1:0-5337 GCA_964605075.1 uncultured Oscillospiraceae bacterium | reverse complement strand
GACATCGCCAAGAAGATCGAGGAAGAGCTTACCTATCCCGGTCAGATCAAGGTGCATGTGCTGCGGGAGACCAAAGCGGTGGAATACGCCAAATAAAAGAGAACAGCGCTGTCGAAAGACAGCGCTGTTTAATTTTATGTTCTTGATTTGTGGGGGGAAGTGTGTTATCCTGCCAGTGCATTGCCCATAATAACTGAATATTGTGAGCCAATTTTGGTAAAGGAGAATTTCTATGAAGAAACGTATTCTCAGCCTGATTCTGGCGCTTGTCATGACTGCTGCACTCTGCGCCTGCGGAGGCGGCAAGCCCGCTGAAAGCCTGGAAGAAGCCACCGAAAGCGGCTCCGGTGTTGCCGAAGCTGAGGGACAGTCCGTGGAGGACGGTTCCGCGGCGGGCCAGCCCCTGGAGGGCGGCTCCGTCACCGTCGGCATCGCCGCAGATCTGGACAGCAGTCTTGACCCGCACGTAGCATCGTCGTCGGCAGGAACCAGAGAGGTCCTCTTCAACATCTATGAGGGGCTTGTGAAGCCCGATACGGATGGAAATCTGATCCCCGCCATTGCCGAGAGCTATGAGGTCGGTGAAAGCGCCGATGAATACATCTTCACACTGCGTGAAGGTGTGCGCTTCCACAACGACCAGCCGGTAACGGTCGGGGATATTGTTTATTCTGTTTCCAGAGCTGCCGGCCTTGACACCGGAGAAGCGCTGGTGGCCTCCCTGGCGGATGTGGCCTCGGTGGAGGCCACGGACGACAGGACCGTGGTCATCCGGCTGAACAATCCCGACACGGAGTTTATCGCTTACTGCACCGTGGCCATCATCCCCGAGGGCAGCGACCCCGCCGACGGCATCATCGGCACCGGCCCCTTCCAATTTGTCTCCCGGGTGCCCCAGGAGAGCATCGTGATGGAGAAATTTGAGGATTACTGGGGCGAGCCCGCCCATCTGGATCAGGTGACCTTTAAGGTTATCGAGGATGGGGAGACCCTGGTGATGAGTCTGCGCAGCGGCGCCATTGACATGGCCAACCATCTGGAGGCCAGTCAGGTGAGCTCCCTGAGCGGGCTGACCGTGCTGGAGGGCAGCATGAACCTGGTGCAGGCCCTGTATCTGAACAACGCCGCGGCGCCCTTCAATGATTCCCGGGTGCGCGAGGCGCTGTGCTATGCCATCGACAAGCAGGGCATCATCGATCTGGCCGGGGATGGCCATGGCTTTGCCCTGGGCTCCAGCATGTACCCCGCGTTCAGCAAGTATTTCGTGGAAGAGCTGACGGATTACTACCAGCCGGATCTGGAAAAGGCCAGGGCCCTGCTGGCGGAGGCCGGCTATGAAAACGGCTTCAGTTTCACCATCACCGTGGCCTCCAACCATACGCCCCATGTGAACACCGCCCAGGTCATTGCCTATCAGCTGGAGCAGATCGGCGTGACGGCGAACATTGAGCTGGTGGACTGGAACACCTGGTATTCCGACGTTTATAAGGGCCGGGACTTTGAGGCCACCGTGAGCGGCATGGACGCCGCCTCCCTGACGGCTTCGGCCATGCTGGCCCGCTTTGAGAGCAGCAGCTCCAAAAACTTCATCGGCTTTGAAAACGCGGACTACGACGCGGCCTACAGCGCCGCGGTGGCGTCGCTGGACGAGCAGGAGCAGACGGAGCTGTTCAAGGAGTGCCAGCGTATTCTGACGGAAAACGCGGCCAATGTCTATATTCAGGACCTGGCGGAATTCGTGGCCATGCAGACGGATGTGGGCGGCTACGAGTTCTATCCGCTGTATCTGATGGACATGGCCAAGGTGTATCGGATCGGATAAGTGCAGTATATTATAAAGAAAACGGCGGTTTTCGTCGTTACGGTGCTGATCATCTCGCTGCTGGCCTTTCTGGCCTTCGGGGTGATCCCCGGCGACCCCACGGCCAAGCTCCTGGGTACGGACTATACCCCGGAGCGGGCCGAGGCTTTGCGGGAGGAGCTGGGACTGAATAAGAATATTTTCCTGCGCTACGGCCAGTGGCTGCTGGGCTTTGTGACCGGCGATCTGGGCATGAGCTACAGCTATATGCTGCCGGTGCGGGAGGTCCTGGACGGCAAAGTGGCGGTGACCGCCGCGCTGTCTTTGATGGCCTGGGGGATGACGATTCTGATCGCCATCCCTATGGGCATTTTTTTGAGCCGTTACGCCGGGAGCCGGCTGGACCGGATCTTCGTGGCGGTGAACCAGGTGTTCATGTCCGTTCCGCCCTTTTTTATCGGCATTTTGTTCACCTGGCTGTTTGGCCTGGTGCTGCGGATTTTTGTGCCTGGGGGCTACGTCGGCTTTGGCGATAGCTTCTGGGGCTGCATCGGCTACCTGTTCTTCCCGGCGCTGGCCATCGCCATTCCCAAGGCGGCCATGGTGACAAAGCTTCTGCGCTCGAGCATTTTGCAGCAGATGGACGAGGACTATGTGCGCACGGCGTACAGCCGGGGCAACTCCCGCTGGGCGGTGATCAGCCGGCATGTGCTCCGAAACGCCATTTTGCCGGTCATTACTTTTTTGGCCATGAGTCTGGCGGATATCGTGGCGGGCTCCATCATCATTGAGCAGGTGTTTGCCATCCCCGGCATCGGACGGCTTCTGGTGCTGTCCATTGCCAACCGGGATTTCCCGGTGGTGCAGGTGATCGTGGTGGGGCTTGCCGCGCTTGTGATTTTTATGAACTACCTTTCCGACATTGCGTATCAGTATATTGATCCGCGCATCCGACTGACATGATCGATACGAAAAACAAGACATTCCGGGCGGGATTCATCATCACCGCCTTTATGCTGGCGCTGATCCTGATGGGCTATGTCTGGACGCCCTATGAGCCCAACGCCATGGACGTGACCGCCAAGATGGAAGCACCCAGCTTCCGGCATTTGCTGGGCACCGACAACTTCGGCCGGGATATCTTCTCCCGGGTGCTGGAGGGGGCGGGGACCACCTTTCTCATCGCCGGGGCCACGGTGCTCATCGGCCTTGTGGCCGGGATGCTGCTGGGGGGGCTGACGGGCTGGTACGGCGGATGGCTGGACGAGCTTTTCATGCGCATCAACGACAGCATCGCTGCCTTTCCCAGCATTCTGCTGGCCCTGGTGCTGATCGCCGTGTTCGGCAGCGGTAAATACAATGTGATACTGGCTTTGGGCCTTCTGTTCATCCCCAGCTTTTCCCGCATCGTGCGGGCGGAGGTGGCCAGGCAGAAGACGCTGGACTATGTGCAGAGCGCCAGGCTTATGGGCGTGACGGATATGCGGATTTTGTTTGTGCATATCATGCCGAACATCTGGAAGGTGCTGCTGTCGGCGGTGGCCATCGGCTTTAACAACGCGGTGCTGGCGGAGGCCTCCATGAGCTTCCTTGGCATCGGCGTGCAGCCGCCGGACGCCAGTCTCGGCCGGATGCTCAACGAAGCCCAGGCCTATCTTCTCACCGCGCCCTGGTACGCCATGGGCACGGGGCTGGCCATCGTGCTTCTGATCCTGGGTTTCGGGCTTCTGAGCGAAGGACTGGGAGGGAAGAGCCATGCTTAAGGTGAAGGACCTCCATGTGAAATTCAAAGACTCTCACCGGGAAGCGGTGGGAGGCATCGACCTTGCCATGGCTCCCGGCGAGCGGCTGGGCCTGGTGGGGGAAAGCGGCAGCGGCAAGACCGTGACCGCCATGGCCATCACGGGGCTCATTCAGCGAAGCCGGGTGGACATCCGGGGGGAAGTTATTTTTGACGGCAAGGATCTGATGCGGGCCAGCCGGGAGGAGCACCGGCAGGTGCAGGGGCCGGGGATGGGCGTTGTGTTCCAGGAGCCCATGACAAGTCTGAACCCCCTGATGAAGGTGGGAAAGCAGATCGAAGAGGTTTTGCAGATCCACACGGACCTGCCGGCGCCGGAGCGAAAGCGCCTGGCCATCGAGGCCATGGAGCGGGTGGGCCTGCCGGAGCCGGCGCGAAGCTATGAAAAATATCCTCACCAGCTCTCCGGCGGCCAGCGGCAGCGGGCCATCATCGCCGCGGCCTCACTGATCCGGCCGAAGCTGCTGATCTGCGACGAGCCCACCACCGCCCTGGACGTGACGGTGCAGGCGCAGATTTTGGCGCTGCTGAAGGAACTGAGCCAGGAGGCCGGAATGGGGATTCTGCTCATCAGTCACGACCTTGCCGTGGTGCGCAGGCTCTGCGACCGGGTGGCGGTGATGCAGCGGGGACTCATCGTGGAGCAGGGGAGCGTGGAGCAGATATTCCAAAATCCTCAGCACGAATACACCAAGGAGCTGATTGCGGCCATCCCCGGACGGAGGAGACGTTATGAATAAGCGGCCGGTGCTGGAAGTGAATAACCTGAGCGTGCAGTACAAAGACAAAAGCGTTTTCGGGAAAAAGCAGGTCTTTGAAGCGCTGCACGATGTGAGCTTTCATATCAGTGAGGGAGAGATCCTGGGGCTGGTGGGGGAAAGCGGCTGCGGCAAGTCCACCCTGTCCAAGGCGATTCTGGGCATGCTGCCCCGGGACTGCGTTTCCGGGGATATCCTGCATTACAGCAAGCGGCCCCAGATGGTATTTCAGGACCCCTTCGGGAGCCTGAATCCCGCCAAGAGCATCGGCTGGATTCTGGAAGAGCCTCTGCGGGTTTTCGGAAAATACGATGCCGCAGAACGAAAGCGCCGGGTCATTGATATGCTGGAGCGTGTGGGCCTGGATGAGGATTATGTAAACCGAAAGCCCCGGGAACTCTCCGGCGGCCAGCGGCAGCGGGTGTCCATTGCGGCGGCTCTCATCCAACGGCCCCGGCTCATCCTTGCCGACGAGCCTGTGAGTGCGCTGGATGTGACGATCCAGAAAAATATTCTGGATCTGCTTTGGAAGCTGCGGAAAGAGCTGGATCTGAGCTATCTTTTCATCAGCCATGACCTGAACGTGATCTATTCCATCTGCGACCGGGTGATGGTGATGGAAAAGGGACGGATCATCGAGCAGGGGCCGGTGGAAGAGGTTTATGAAAATCCCCGGCAGGAATACACCAAAAAACTGCTGGCGGCGGCAAACTGAACGTTTGAGACGGTCAAAGAAGCAGGAATATCGCAGCGAAGCCCGTGCAGGGCGAGCTGCCCGCCGGGAGCGGGTCTAAGGCTGCGGGGCATGGCCCCAAGGATTATGCCGGCCGAATTCACTTCGGCCGGGCAGATGGAACCCAGCTTGAAAAAAGCCCGCTTGCGGGCTTCAGAAAAGCGGAAAAGGGAAACGACAAAATGTCGTTGCATCTGTCAAGCAAAAGTAGACAGATAAAAAAGCGAAACTAACAAAAGCCCAG
>CAZSAX010000119.1:0-5389 GCA_964605075.1 uncultured Oscillospiraceae bacterium | reverse complement strand
GCGCCACCATGCACATGGACGGCTCCTGCTTCTCCTGCGTGCTGAAGATCGCCTTTGTTCTGGGCGTTTTCGGCCAGCCCTTCGGCATCGATATGCTGATCCCCGTGGTCCTGGTGGCCGTTCTGTCCTCCGTGGGCATGTCCGGTGTTCCCGGCGGCGGCTACATCGGCGAGTACATCATCTGCTCCATCTTCTTCCCGGATCAGATAGCTCTTGCCTTCCCCATCCTGGTCGCCATCGGCAACCTGGTGGATCCTCCCGCCACCATGATCAACTCCGCCGGCGACTATGTGGTCAGCTACATCGTCTCCCGCTTTGTCGACGGCAAGGACTGGCTGCAGAAGAAGCTCGCCGCTTCCAAGGCAGAGTAAGCACACATCCCGTAAATGCAGGGGCGCATGATCGCATGCGCCCCTTTTAAATTTTTATTTTTAAAGAAGGTGACCATCATGCTCCAGGACAATCACTCCATCAACGAACAGGGACATTTCGCCGTGGCCGGCTTTGACACCGTCACTCTGGCCCGAAAATACGGCACGCCCCTTTACGTCTTCGACGAGGATCTCATCCGCCGCAACTGCCGGGCCTATGTGCAGGCCATGAAAAAGCATTTCGGCGGCGGCTCCAAGCCCCTGCTCGCCAGCAAAGCCCTGAGCTGCAAGGCCATCTACCGCATCGCCCGGGAGGAGGGCATGGGCACGGACATCGTCTCCTCCGGCGAACTGTACACCGCCCTTTCCGCCGGCTTCCCGGCGGAGGACATGTTCTTCCACGGCAGCGCCAAGACCATGGAGGACGTGCGCTTCGGCATGGACAGCGGCGTGGGCTTCTTCGTGGTGGACAACAGCGAGGAGCTTTCCCGCATTGCCCAGTACGCCCGGGAAAAGGGCCTTTGCCAGAAGATCCTGCTCCGGGTGGCCCCGGGCATCGACCCCCACACCTTTGAGGCCGTAAACACCGGCCGGGTGGATTCCAAGTTCGGCGCCGCCATCGAGACCGGCCAGGCCCTGGCCCTGACAGAGCTGGCCCTGAATACCCCGGGGGTGGAGCTGCTGGGCTTCCACTGCCACATCGGCTCCCAGATCTTTGACTGCGAGCCCTTCACCGACGCCGCGGACATCATGCTCCGGCTCTTTGCCGATGTGCGGGACGCCCTGGGCTTTGAGGCCTCCGTGCTGGATCTGGGCGGCGGCATGGGCGTGCGCTACACCGAGGCCGACCCCGTGATCGACTATGAAGCCAACATCGCCGAGATCGCCCGGCACATCCGGGCCCGCTGCGAGGAATACGGCCTGGCCCTGCCCACGGTCTACATGGAGCCCGGCCGCAGCATCGTGGCCGCCGCCGGCGTCACCCTTTACACAGCCCAGAGCATCAAGACCATCCCCGGCTACAAGACCTATCTGGCCATCGACGGCGGCATGACGGACAATCCCCGCTACGCGCTGTATCAGTCCCGCTATTCCGTCCTCATCGCCAACCGGGCCAGCCAGGCTGCGGATTTCCGCTGCACCCTGGCGGGCCGCTGCTGCGAATCCGGCGACCTGATCGGCGAAGACCTGCTTCTGGCAAAGCCGGAGCCCGGGGACACGGTGGCCGTTCTCGTCACCGGCGCCTACAACTACTCCATGGCCTCCAACTACAACCGGGTCGGCCGCCCGCCCATCGTGATGCTCCACGAGGGCCGGGACTACCTGGCCGTGCGCCGGGAGACCTTTGAGGACCTTTGCGCCTGCGACCTTTAACCCAGGCTAAAGAAAACAGCATATAGAACAAAAACACGCCCGGAATTTCGAGAGGATTTCCGGGCGCTTTCTCTTGCCATCGCCTTTTGGTTAATTTATACTAAGAATCGTAGGAACCAACACAAAAATTTGTAGAAAGGAAGAGAACTCCATGAAAAAAGTCTCCGCATCCCTTGCCCTGCTGCTGATATTCTCCCTGGTATTGGCCCTGGGTGCCCAGGCCCAGACCATCGAGCTGCGCCACAGCGGCTATACCTTTGAAGCCAGCGACTATGCCGCGGCCCAGTCGGAGGAAAGCGCAGCCATCGGCGGCAACTATTTCCTGTTTGACTACGACAGCTTCACGGACCTGGCCGACGGCCGCTACGCCCAGCATAAAGACGCCGTGAACTGGTGGCTCACCTGCGGCGTGACCAACGGCGGCACCACCTGGACCACCTTCGGCGCAGACGACCCCTTTTACCGCTATGAGCTGGCCTTCTTCCTCTACCGCTTCTACTCCATTTCCAACGACGACGGCCAGTGGTTCTATGACGACGTTCCCCTGAACCAGATGGGCGCGGAAGTGGGCTATAAGTTTGCCGACGCCACCCACGCCGTGCGCTGGAGCGGCCTGATGGACGACTACGGCGACATTTTTGATCCCTATGGCTGTCTGACTCTGGAGAGCCTGCTGACCACCGTTTTCAATGTCTACACCTATGAAACCGGCCAGCTGGGCGAAGGCGCACCCCTGGGCGAAGGCGCTCAGACCACCATGCAGGTAAACATCCGCCGGGACGGTGACTTTACCGTTGTCAGCGAGGCGGAGGCGGAAACGATCGTGGCGGGCATCGTCCCCGCCAACGCCGACCCCCAGACCAAGATCGCCGTGGCCAGCCTGATGGAAAACGGCGTCTATGCCCCGGAGGGCGAGCTCTTTTTGGAAAAAGACCTGAAGAAGATCGACGCCATCGCCCTTCTGTATGAATGCCTTGAAGGCACCAACGCCCCCCACGGCATGGTGGAAGCCTTCCTGACCGTCAACGACCTCAGCACCGTCATCGAACAGGACACGGAGATCACCGGCGTGGACTACGTCCTCAACGGCGGCGATGCCGGCTATGAAAACGGCACCAACATGATCGTCATCCGCAGCGGCGCCCGGGTCACCATGACCGACAGCAGCTTCTCCACCTTTAACATGTCCCCGGCCTTCGGCTCCTATCCGCTGAACTACCGCTGGGCCGACGGCGGCGCCCTGGTGGTCTATGACCCGGACACGGTGCTGACCCTCATCCGCCCCACCTTCAACTTTAACAGCACCATCCACATGAACGGTCTGGAGCCCACCTGCGGCGGCACCATCATCGTCAAGGAGGCCGACTATCTCTCTGACACCCAGACCCTGCTGTGCTACAACGGCACCGTGATCTTCGAGGACTGCAAAAACATGACCAACAGCGGCCGCATCCATTCCTCGGACTTCTTCTCCGGCGTGAGCGTGTATAAAAACTGCGATGTGAACTACGACGCCGCCACCGGCACCTTCACCCAGACCGGCTCCGGCTTCAACGACGAGGCCAGCAGCACCTACATCCTGGACTCCCACTACGGCGGCAGCCCCGGCTCCATGACCGGCGTGAGCTACTTCTACATGGAAAACAGCAGCATCTATGCCGGCGCCTTCCAGGGCACCAACAACACCTCCATGCTCACGGACGTCAGCTCCTATGTGGCGGTAAACTGCGATGTGACCTTCCCTGCCGGTATCATCAACCTTCAGAAGGAAAGCAAGTTCCTCATGCGCTTCATCGACTGCGGCGTCATCCAGCTGGATGAGCTGGCGGAAGAAGAGGAAGAGGCCGCCGAGGAAAGCGCCTCCGGCAGCTCCGGCGGCATCAGCGGCTACGACATCACCATCACCGGCACCGAGTTCGGCTGCTACAGCTCTCTGCTGCTCCAGCTGGACGGCTCGGAATTCAGCCGGCCGCTGGACGTCTATGTGGCCGAGGGCTGCGAGCTCGTGATCCAGTACAGCGGCGATACCGCGCCTGTGATCAACCAGGACACCTCCGCCTGCTATGACATCGCCAGCTACCTCAACAGCAGCCGCACCTTTGAAGACGTGCCCAACACCGGCCGGATCGTTCTCCAGCAGGTGGACGGCTTCGACTTCTGATCCCTTTCCCATAAAAAAGCCCGGTCAGCGACCGGGCTTTTTCTTTATTCGTCTTTCTTATCCTCCTCGCTGCGGCCCCAGCCTTTGGCAGCCTTCCGGCGGCGGCGACGGCGAAGCACCAGCACCACGATCAGCACCGCGGCGCCCAGCAGCACCAGCACCGGAAGATTCACGATGATCACGCGGAAAAGATCCAGGAAGAATTCCCCCACATCCTCCAGTGTGCTCATAAATCCCCGGCCGATGCGCTGCCAGTAGGTGGGCGCCGGCGCTTCGGTGTACTCCACCACTTCCCGGATGGAAAGCTCCAGGGTGGAATAGTTGATGAGGCTGTCCCAGTTCAGAATGGTGGTGGTCAGGCTTTCGATGCTGTAGCGCACCTCTGTGAGCCGGTCCTCAATGCTCAGCATATCCTCCACCGTTTCCGCCAGCTCCAGCATGGCCAGCAGCCGCTCCTCCTCGATGCGGTAGGCCGCCAGACGGCTTTCCGTGTCGTAGTAGCTGGCGCTGATGTTTTCCGCGCTGATGGAGCAGTAGGGCACATTGCCGATGGTGGAAAGGCTCCCCGTCACTTCCTCAAAGCTCTCCCGGGGGATGCGGATAACATACTCCGCGCTGCGGCTGCCGCTGGCATAATAGTCATTGCCCCGGACGGAGCTGGACTCCAGAAAGCCTCCATAGCGGCGGATGAGCTGCTGGATATCCGCCAGGCTCTGGTCAAAATCCTGGGTCTCGATCTCCGCATAGCAGGAATAGATGATCTTGTCCCCCTCGGCGCCGGGGCGGGAGGCCTCGGTGCCGGTGGCGCTGTCGGCCGTTACCGTGCCCACGGCATAGCTCGCCGCGCTTGCCGGCGCCTCCTCCGCCATCACCTCCATGGGCGCCGCCTGGACCGCCGTATCCGCCGTGCTCTTGTCCGCACCGCCGCAGGCACAGAGGCTCAGCATCATCAGGATCGCAAGAAGAAAAGCAAGCGTTCGTTTCATCCCCATAACCTCCTTGTGTGATGATAAAAAAGACGGAGAAGACGGAAAATTGTTCCGTCTTCTCCGAAAAAATTTTTTAATAAGCCACGCCCCAGTAGATATCGGTGGTACATTCCTTGCCGCACACGGGGCACTTGCCCACAGTGCCGGACTGCTCCAGCGGCATGCAGCGGGAGGAGACCCCCGCCTTTTCCTTCATGGCCAGCTCGCATTCCAGGCTGCCGCACCACTTGGTGCGGGCAAAGCCGCCGGCGCCGGAGGCCATGTCCCGGACCTGCTCCCAGGTCTGCAGGTCGAAGCAGTTCTCCTCCAGCCGCCGGGCCGCCTGGGCGTAGAGGTTGTCGTGGACCTGCTGCAGTAGCTCCTGCACGGCCTGCTCCAGGTTTTCCAGGGGCACAAAGGTCTTTTCGCCGTTGTCCCGCCGGGCGATGCAGCACTGGTTCTTTTCCATATCCTTGGGGCCGATCTCCACGCGCAGAGGCACGCCCTTCATCTCG
>CAZSAX010000118.1:0-5409 GCA_964605075.1 uncultured Oscillospiraceae bacterium | reverse complement strand
TGCCGCAGGTGGGGCAGGCGTTTTCCGTGTACTCTGCCACACCTTCCTCGTCCAGCATGCCCGCATGATAAGCACCCACGGCCTCGAACATATGGCTCAGGCAGGTGCGGCGGCCATCGGAAAGTTTGCCGGCCAGCATGGGGCCGCCGGAGCAGAAGATGGTGGGGATATTCAGCCGGGCCGCAGCCATGAGAAGGCCGGGGACGTTTTTGTCGCAGTTGGGCACCATGACCAGACCGTCGAACTGATGGGCCAGGGCCATGGCCTCGGTGGAGTCCGCGATCAGGTCGCGGGTGACAAGGGAATACTTCATGCCGATGTGGCCCATGGCGATGCCGTCGCACACGGCGATGGCCGGGAACATCACCGGTGTGCCGCCGGCGGCGCGGATGCCGGCTTTCACGGCTTCGGTGATCTTGTCCAGGTTCATGTGGCCGGGGACGATCTCGTTATGAGAGCTGACAACACCCACCAGCGGGCGGGCCAGCTCTTCATCGGTGTAGCCAAGTGCATACAGCAGGCTTCGGTTCGGGGTTCTCTCCACCCCGGTTTTAACTTGTTCGGAACGCATAAGGTTTCCTCCTTATATGGGCTGTTCCCCGGACAGAGGTCTGCCCGGGGAAGAAAAATCAGTTGGAGGCGCTGTCCAGACCCTTGTCGCCTTCGGCGCTGTCCTTCCAGAGCATGTTTTCACGCAGACGCTGGCCCACGATCTCCATGGGATGCTTGGCAAGAATGGCGCGCTTGGAGTTGAAGAAAGTGCGACCGTTCTTGTTCTCGGCAATCCACTTGCCGGCAAAGGTACCGTCCTGAATGTCGGCCAGGACTGCGCGCATGTTGGCCTTGATCTGGTCGTGGGGCAGGACCCGGGGACCGGACACGTATTCGCCGAATTCAGCGGTGTCGGAGATGGAGTAGTTCATGGCTGCCACGCCGCCCTTGTTGATGAGGTCGATGATGAGCTTCATCTCGTGGATGCACTCAAAGTAGGCGTTTTCGGGGGAGTAGCCGGCTTCCACCAGAACCTCAAAGCCGCACTGCATCAGGTCCACGACGCCGCCGCAAAGAACGGTCTGTTCGCCGAAGAGGTCGGTCTCGGTCTCGTCGTGCATGGTGGTCTCCATGATACCGGCCCGGGCGCCGCCGATGCCGGCGATGTAGGCCAGGGCGATCTCAAGCGCACGGCCGGTGGCGTTCTGTTCCACCGCTACCAGGCAGGGGACACCCTTGCCGGCAACATACTGGGAACGGACGGTATGGCCGGGGCCTTTGGGGGCGGCCATGAAAACGTCCACGTCCGCAGGCGGCACGATCTGCTGGTAGCGGATGTTGAAGCCGTGGGCAAAGGCGATGGCCTTGCCGGCGGACAGGTTGGGCGCCACGGATTCCTTGTAGATGTCGGCAGCGCGCTCGTCGTTGACGAGCATCATGACGATGTCGGCGGCTTTGGTGGCCTCAGCCACAGTCATGACGGTGAAGCCGTCATCGGTTGCCTTGGTCCAGCTTTTGCCGGGGCGAAGGCCCACGATCACGTCGCAGCCGGAGTCCCGCAGATTCTGGGCATGGGCGTGGCCCTGAGAGCCGTAACCCACGATGGCGATTTTCTTGCCGTTGAGCACATTCAGGTCGCAATCCTGTTCGTAGTACATGTTTGCCATAATTTGAATCTCCTTTTGAGAATTTTTTCTTTTGTTCGGGATCAGCGTACGTTCTTGCCGTAGTTGAACTCGCCCTTTTCTTTGGTTTCTTCGTTGAGGGTGTATGCGCCGCGTTCCAGTGCGACGACGCCGGTGCGGACAAGCTCCAGTATGCCGTGCTTTTCCACCAGATTTTCAATGGCGTCGGTTTTGCCTTCTTCGCCAATGACCGCCAGTGTCATGGAACCATGGGACACGTCAATGATGCCGGCGCGGAAAATGTTGGAGATCTGCATGATCTCGTTTCGGGCTTCGCTGGTGTCGGCCTTGATTTTGATCAGCACCAGCTCGCGGCGAATGGAATGAGCGGCGTGAAGGAGTTTCACGGAGTGGACCGGGAACAGCTTGCGCAGCTGGTTGCACAGCAGCTCTACCTGTGCGTCCGTCTCGGCCATGACTTCAATGGTAATGCGGCTGATGTCCGGGTTTTCTGTGGTGCCCACGGCCAGGGATTCGATGTTGAAGCCCTTGCGGGAGAACAGCCGGGAAACCTGACTGAGAACGCCGGACTGGTTATCGACCAGAACGGCCAGCGTGTAACGGGTCTTAACCAAGGATGTCACCTCCCTGATCCAAAAGGAATTCGGTGATGCGGTTGCCGCCGTTGACCATGGGGCGGACCTTTTCGTCGCTGTCAATGGCACAGTCGATCACAAAGCCGTGGCCGCAGGCGAGAGCCTCTTTCAGGGCGTCTTCAAAGTCCGCTACGTTGTTGACACGGCGGCCGCCCAGACCGTAGGCTTCGGCCAGCTTTACATAGTCCGGCTCCACGTTCATGTGGGTCTCGCTGTAGCGCTGGTCGTAGATCAGGGTCTGCCACTGGCGGACCATGCCCAGCGCCCGGTTGTTAAACAGGATGGTGATGACGGGAATCCCGTAATAGGCCACGGTGGCCAGCTCATTGCAGTTCATGCGGAAGCTGCCGTCGCCGGTAATGTGAAGAACGGTTTTGTCGGGGTTGCCAAGCTTTCCCCCGATGGCGGCGCCCAGGCCGAAGCCCATGGAGCCGAAGCCGCCGGAGGTGAGGAGCTGACCGGGATAGTCATAATGGAAATGCTGGATGGCCCAGATCTGGTGCTGGCCTACGTCCGTGGCCACGATGGTGTCCCAGGGGGCCACCCGGGCAATGGTGTCGCAGACCTGTTTGGGGGTAAGACTGTTGCCGGATTCGGTGTACTGCGCTTCCGTGGGGAAGGAGAAGACATATTCTTTCCAGGCGCGGTTGTTTTTCTGCTTGACCCGCATATTCAGAAGCTGAAGAACGCGCTTGGCATCGCCGATGATATGATGCGAAGTCTGGACATTTTTGTTGATCTCTGAACGGTCAATGTCGATCTGCACGATCTTGGCCTGAGAGGCAAAGCTGGCAGGGTCGAGAGCCAAGCGGTCAGAGAAACGGCAGCCGACGGCTATGAGAAGATCGCAGCTGTCCGCAGCCATGTTGCTGGCGATGGAGCCGTGCATACCGATCATGCCGGTGGTGAGAGGATTGCGGCCGTTGAGACCGCCGCCGCCCATGACTGTGATGGCGGCAGGAGCGTCAATGCGGTTGGCAAATTCCTCAAATTCCTTGTGGGCACGGCTGCGCACAACGCCGCCGCCGCAGATGAGCATGGGCTTTTCCGATTCCGCGATCATTTGCACCAGCTTTTCAATGTCGCCCATGTCCGGCTCGGGGGCCTTCAGGTCGTGGCTGGCCCGGGCGATCAGAGCGGCCAGACGGCCATCCGTGTGATGGTCGTGCCGGTCCAGCGGTTCGTAATCCGCCTCTTCGGAGGTGGCGTTTTTCAGAATGTCGATGAGTACCGGGCCGGGGCGGCCGCTGCGAGCGATGGCAAAAGCCTCCCGGATCACGTCCGCCAGCTGGCTGGCATGGCTGACGAGATAGTTGCACTTGGTGATGGGCATGGTCACGCCGGTGATATCGCACTCCTGGAAGGAGTCCTTGCCGATGAGGCTCTTGCCCACATTGCAGGTGATGAAGACCACCGGGGAAGAGTCCATGTAGGCGGTGGCAATGCCGGTGACCAGGTTTGTGGCGCCGGGGCCGGAGGTGGCAAAGCAAACGCCGACCTTTCCGGTGGAACGGGCATAGCCGTCGGCAGCATGTGCAGCGCCCTGCTCGTGGGCGGTGCGGATGTGCTTGATTTTGTCGCGGTAATCGTACAGGGCGTCGTATACGTTGAGGATCGTTCCGCCGGGATAGCCGAAAATGGTATCCACGCCCTGTTCCAGCAGGCACTGGATGATGATATTTGCGCCTGTCATGTTCATGGTTTTTTGTCTCCTTTTCAGATACGGTCCAGGATCGCAAGCGTCATTTCATCGCAGTTGAGAGAGGCATCGCCGCCGCCCAGATCGGCGGTGCGGCAGCCATCGTCAAGAGCGCTGTTCACAGCGGCTTCGATGCAGTCGGCTTCTTCCATCAGATTGAAAGAGTAGCGAAGCATCATGGCGGCCGAGAGAATGGTGGCTATGGGATTGGCTTTCCCGGAACCGGCAATGTCGGGGGCAGAGCCGTGGATCGGCTCGTAGAGACCGCGGGTACCGTCGCCCAGGGACGCCGAGGGCAGAAGGCCGATGGAACCGGTGATCTGGCTGGCTTCGTCGGAGAGAATGTCGCCGAACATGTTGGTGGTAACAAGAACGTCAAACTGGGAAGGATTGCGCACCAGCTGCATGGCCGTGTTGTCCACCAGCATGTCCTGCACCGTTACATCGGGATATTCCTCCGCCAGACGGTGGATGGTCTCCCGCCAGAGCCGGGAGGTCTCCATGACGTTGGCCTTGTCCACACTGATGACCTTGCCCCGGCGCTTCCGGGCGGTTTCCATGGCCACCCGGCCGATGCGTTCGATCTCCATGACAGAGTAAGCTTCCGTGTCATAGGCTTCGGGGCCGTATTTGCCGTCGCGGCGGCCCCGTTCGCCGAAATAGATGCCGCCGGTGAGCTCCCGGACCATCATCAGGTCAAAACCTTTTTCAACGATGTCGGGGCGCAGGGGGCAGTTTTCTGCCAGCGCCGGGTAGAGGCGGGCGGGACGGAGGTTGGTGTAAAGCCCCATGACGGAGCGCAGACCAAGGAGCGCCCGCTCCGGGCGGATATCCCCGGGCAGTGTGTCCCATTTGGGGCCGCCCACAGCGCCAAGGAGAACGCTGTCGCTGGCAAGGCAGCCGTCGATGGTCTCCTGCGGCAGGGGGATGCCGGTGGCGTCGATGGCGCAGCCGCCGGCAAGGTATTCCCTGCAGTGGAAGCTGTGGCCGTATTTTTCGCCGACTTTCTTCAGAACTTTGACGGCGCTGTCCACGATTTCGGGGCCGATGCCGTCGCCTTTGACAAGAGCAATATTGAATTCCATGCTTAGGCCTCCTGACGGGCCTTCAGGTAGGGGAGAAGGCCGCCGTGCTGAATGATATTATTGATGAATTCGGGGAAGGCAGCAGCCTGATAGTCCTGGCCGCTGGTTATATTATGAATGATGCCGGTGGTGAAATCAACCTGAATCGAATCGCCGTTCTCAATGGCCTGTGCCGCCTCCGGGCATTCCAGAATGGGGAAGCCGATGTTGATGGCGTTGCGGTAGAAAATGCGGGCAAAACTGGCTGCGATGACGCAGGCGATGCCGCTGGCCTCGATGGCAATGGGCGCGTGTTCCCGGGAAGAGCCGCAGCCGAAGTTCCAGCCGCCGACGATGATGTCGCCGGGCCTCAC
>CAZSAX010000117.1:0-5439 GCA_964605075.1 uncultured Oscillospiraceae bacterium | reverse complement strand
CATCACGAAAAGGAAGCGGCGATCGTGGCCCAGGCGGGCAAGTTCGGCGCGGTGACGATTGCCACCAACATGGCCGGCCGCGGCACCGACATCACCCTGGGCGGCAACGCCGAATATCTGGCCAAGCAGGATCTGCGCAAAGCGGGCTTTGCCGAAGAGATCATCGCCGAGGCCACCGGCTTTGCCGAAACGGAGGATCCGGAGATCCTGGCGGCCCGGGGCATGTTTGCCGAATGTATGGCCAGGCACAAGGAAGTCACCGGCGCTGAGGCGGAGAAAGTCCGGGCGGCAGGCGGCCTGTTCATCCTGGGCACCGAGCGCCACGACGCCCGGCGCATCGACAACCAGCTCCGGGGCCGTTCCGGCCGGCAGGGCGACCCGGGCGAGAGCCGGTTCTACCTGGCCATGACGGACGATGTTATGCGACTGTTCGGCTCCGAGCGGGTGATGAATATGATGGATACGCTGGGGATCGACGACGATACCCCCATCGACAACAAGCTCCTCTCCAACACCATCGAATCCGCCCAGAAGACCGTGGAAAGCCGCAACTTCCAGGTCCGAAAGAATACGCTGGAATACGACGACGTGATGAATATCCAGCGGAACATCATCTACGAACAGCGCCGCAAGGTCCTTGACGGCGAGGATATCCGGGGCTATGTGAACAACATGATCGCCGAGGTCATCCGCAGCGAGGTGGCCGGGGCCATCGGCCCGCTGGGCCATCCCGAAAGCCGGGAGCATCTGGAGGATATTCTGGAGCCCTTCTACAAGAGCTTTTTGAAGAAAGGCCAGCTGGCGGCCCGGGAAGAGGAACTTAAGGGCCTGACGGAGGATGTGCTGTGCGGGAAGCTGCAGGCCATTGCCGACGGGGTCTACGCCCAGAAAGAAGCGGCGCTGGGCCTTATGCCCGACGGGACGCCTCTGATGCGGGAGCTGGAGCGTGTGGTCATGCTCCGGGTGGTGGACGAATACTGGATGGAGCACATCGACGCCATGGACGATCTGCGCCAGGGCATCGGTCTGCGGGCCTACGGCAACGTCAAGCCCATCGACGCCTACAAGCAGGAGGGCTTTGATATGTTCGAGGCCATGGTCAACGGCATCAAGGCCGAGACCGTGCGCCGTATTTTCATTGCCCAGGTCCGCAAGGAACAGCCCATCGAGCGCAAGGGCGTGGCCAAGGCCAACCTGAACCGCCTGGGCGGCGAGCCGGTGAAGAAAAAGCCGGTGAAGAAGGCCCAGAAGGTGGGCCGCAACGATCCCTGCCCCTGCGGCAAGTGGAAAGAAGACGGCTCCCGGCCCCTGAAATATAAGGAATGCTGCGGCCGCAACGCCTGAGAGGAGAAAGCCGTTGGCGCTTGAATTCATAACATCGGAAAAAATCAAAACGCCCCATGCCTTTTCCACCCGTCTCGGCGGCGTGAGCCAGGGATACCTGGCCTCGCTGAACCTGGGCCACAGCCGGGGGGACGAGCCGGAGCGGGTGCTGGAAAACTGGCGGCGCTTCGGCGCGGCGGTGGGTATCCCCACGGAGACGTTTGTTTACGGCCAGCAGGTGCACGGAAACCATGTCCGCGTGGTGGGGCCGGCAGACTGCAGGGCGTCCTTTGCTCCCGAAACGTGGGAGCCGGCGGACGGCTATGTGACGAATGTCCCCGGCGTGCCCCTGGTGATCTTTACGGCGGACTGTGTGCCGGTGCTGCTGCACGAGCCGGAGGCCGGGGTGATCGGGGCGCTGCACTGCGGCTGGCGCAGCACCGTGGCGGACATTCAGGGTGCGGCGCTGGAGAAAATGACGGCCCTGGGCGCGATGGCGGAAAAGGTCTGCGCTGCGGTGGGGCCGGCCATCGGGGTCTGCTGCTTTGAAACCGGGCCGGAGATCCCCGAGGCCATCGACGCCTTTCTTTCCGGGGACAGCCGGGGGCTTTACAGGCCGGAGGAAGGCGTGCCGGGGAAGTATATGGTCGACCTGAAGCAGGCGGTGAAGCGGCGCTTTTTGCAGCTGGGCCTGCGGGAAGAGAATATAGAGATATCGCCGGAGTGCACCATGTGCCATCCGGAGCGCTACTGGTCCCACCGCTACACCAAAGGTGTGCGGGGCAGCCAGGCCAACATCATCATGCTATGAAACGTTCAAAGATAAAAATCCTATCCCTGCTGCTGGCGCTGACGATGGCGCTGAGCGGCTGCGGCCGGACGGAAACCGCGGAGGAATCGGCGCAGACGGCCCGGAGCGAGGCCGCGGAAGTTGCCGTGGGCCAGACGGTGGGCGAGTCGCTGGCGACCACCTATGCGGCGGACAATGTGTTTTCCCTCAACGCGGTGTTTTCTTCGTCCTTCCACCCCTATCTTCTCAGCAGTGCCTGGAACCAGGTGGTGTCCATGCTGGTGTATGAGCCGCTGGTGGTCGTTGACGAGACGTTTGAGGGGCAGCCCGGGCTGATCAGCTCCTGGGCCACGGCGGACGGCCGGAACTGGACCTTTACGGTGGATACCTCCCGGCGTTTTCATTCCGGCGGACGGGTGACGGCGGTGGACTGTGTGTACACCATCCAGATGGCCTCCTATTCCTCCCGGTACGAAGAGCGCTTTGAAAATGTGCAGTCGCTGGAGACGCTGGACAACGAAAGCTTTACCGTGACCCTGAACTCGGCGGACTATGGCTTTTACAAGCTTCTGGGTATTCCCTGCATCGAGTCCGGCAGCTACTATGACAGCGTGCCGGCCGGCACGGGGCCCTATAAATTCAGCGCGGCGGGGGATATGCTGCTTCTGGACTCCAACCATCCCCAGGCGGATGCCATGCCGCTGCTGCGCATCTATTTAAAAGAATACACGGATTTCGACGATATCCTGCAGGCCTTTGAGGATTCTTACATCGATCTGGTCATCAACGACCCCACCTCCATGTCGAACCTGGGCTACTCCAGCAGTGATATCACCCGGTATGTGGATACCACCAACATGCACTACCTGGGCTATAATATGTACAGCATCCTCTTTTCCCAGCCCACCTTCCGGGCCATGATGAGCTACGCCATTGACCGCAGCACCATCGTGTCCAGCTGCATGGGCGGGGCGGCGGTGGCGGCGGCGCTGCCGGTGCATCCCAACAGCTCGCTGTATACCAAGGACATCGCCAGCACCATTGCCTATTCCACGGATGCGCTGGAGCGCGTTATCAGCCAGCTGAACCTGATGGATTATGACGGCGACGGCTTTTATGAGCTGTATTCCGGCGTGAGCAATCTGGAACAGTCCATCAACTTTATCGTCTGCGCCGACTCCCTGGCCAAGGTCCGGGCGGCCAGTCAGATCGCCGCCTGTCTGGAGGATGTGGGCCTGCGGGTCAATCTTCGGGAGCTGAGTTATGACGACTACATCACCGCGCTGGAAGACGGCGACTTTGACATTTACTACGCCGAGGTGAAGCTGCGGCCCAACTGGGATCTGACGAAGCTGTTTACCAGCGTGGGAAGCGGGGGACTGAATTACGGCAAGACCAGCGATCAGTTCCTGACGGAGTATATCCGGAGCTATCTGGCCTCGCCGGCGGAAATGCAGGGCCAGGCGGCCCGGACCCTGTGGCAGTACATCGCCCAGCAGGCGCCCATCACGGTCATCTGCTTTGAGCGCAGCGAGGTGCTGTATCACCGGGGCGTGATCTCCGGTCTTACGCCCACGCAGGACAATGTGTTCAATGCCATGGATGGCTGGACGGTGAATCTGGAAGTAAACAATTGATTTGGGGGATAGAGAAAGATGTTGACCGATCGAGAGCTGCTCAATATGGCCCGGGATGCAGCCCGGAATGCCTATGTGCCGTATTCCCGCTTTCCGGTGGGGGCGGCGCTGGAATGTGCCGACGGAAGCGTGTTCACCGGCTGCAACGTGGAAAACGCGGCCCTGGGCTCCACCATCTGTGCCGAGCGCACGGCCTTTGTCAAGGCGGTGAGTGAGGGCTGCACGGAGTTTCTGCGCATCGCGATTTACGGAGAAGGGGAGAATTACTGCATGCCCTGCGGCGCCTGCCGCCAGGTGATGATGGAGTTTGATCCGGCGGGGGATATGGAGGTCCTCTGCACCCGCTCCGGCGGCCGCTATGTGAGCTACCGGCTCAGTCAGCTCATGCCCAAGCCCTTGATCATGTAAACGCAGCCGGGAACAACGGAGAAAGGGGGCGAAAGGGGCTCTTTTGAGCCGGATTTTGCCCCCGGAAAAAAGTTTGTCAGGAAAGCAGAAAAATAAATAAAAAAATTGTGAAATTCCCCTTGACACACAAGGGGGATTTTGTTATATTAAGTGGGCGCGCGCCCCGACGGGGGTGGACTGCGTATGCGAAGAAACGGAAGATTGCGCCGACGGGCGGTAACTTCCGCGGAGCATGTCCGGGGGTTTGCGGAAAAACCCTGGAATCGGACGGGTCGGAGATCCGTACCGCGTATATCGTCTGAAGCAATAGGAACCGGCGCAGCGCCGGCTAATATTTTGGTGCAGAGTCTGATACGCACGGTTGAGTGTACAGAATTCCGATGACCGTACGGGAAAACGTAAAAACCGTACAAAACTAGGAGGAAAAACCCATGGCAGCAAAGAAAATGATCCGCATCCGTCTCAAGGCTTATGATCATCAGCTGATCGACAAGGCCGCCGAGACCATCGTTGAGACCGCCAAGCGCACCGACGCCAAGGTCTCCGGCCCCATCCCTCTGCCCACGCAGAAGGAAGTGGTCACCATCCTGCGCGCTGTTCATAAGTACAAGGACAGCCGCGAACAGTTTGAGCGCCGCACCCACAAGCGCCTGATCGACATCGTCAGCCCCACCCAGAAGACTGTTGAGGCTCTGATGAGCCTGGAGCTTCCCGCCGGCGTCGAGATCGAGATCAAGCTGTAAGCACACCTTATTTAATTACCCCCGCGTGCGAGGCACGCAAGACAAATCGTCAGTTACCCGCAGCCTGTCCTAGAGCAGGCGGGTCATGTTGGGCGCCGCCGTTACCGGTGCTCAACCAATAACCGAAGGAGGAAAGACATGAAGAAAGCCATTATTGGCAAGAAGGTCGGCATGACGCAGATCTTCGACGAGACGGGCAAGGTCGTTCCCGTTACGGTCATCGAGGCCGGCCCCTGTGTGGTCGTGCAGAAGAAGACCGAAGAGAAGGAAGGCTACAGCTCCGTCCAGCTCGGCTTCGACGAAGTCGCCGAGAAGAAGCTCAGCAAGCCTGAGCAGGGTCACATCGCCAAGGCTGGCGTTGCGCCCCAGAAACACCTGCATGAGTTCCGTCTGGACGACGCCGCTTCCATGAACGTGGGCGACGTGCTGAAAGCGGACGTCTTTGCCGAAGGCGATCACGTTGACGTGACCGGCATCAGCAAAGGTAAGGGCTACGCCGGCGTTATCAAGCGCTGGGGCGCCCAGCGCACCCCCACCA